>JBPCXC010000288.1:0-4052 GCA_051008875.1 bacterium | reverse complement strand
GCCGTCATTCCCGCAGTCTGTAAGCGGGAATCCATCGCTCGCGCAAGCGAGTGAGGCAAGCCGAAGGCTTGCTGGCTGTTGGTGCGAACGGAGTCGCGCGGGCTTGCTCGCACCACCCCGCCAAAGTCCAAATTGCCATCCCTGGCGACTGGATTCCCCGCATCCCTGCGGGAATGACGGCTAAGAAAAAGATCGGGAAAACGTCGGGCGTTTTCGTGTTGCGCGAGCGTAAGCGATCCTCTTATTGCCGTCATTCCCGCGGTCTTTAAGCGGGGACCTCTTTTCGCGTTGGCGACCGAAGCGCAGTCAATTTCGCGTGGGCGTTTTCGTGCACCAGCAGCAGCGACGGCACCAGCAGCAGCACCAGGAAGGTGGCGAACGCCAGGCCGAAGGCGAGGGTGATCGCCATCGGCAGCAGGAACTGCGCTTGCAGCGAGGTCTCGAACAGCAGCGGGGTCAGTCCGGCGATGGTGGTCAGCGAGGTCAGCAGCACCGCGCGCAGGCGCAGGCAGGCGGCTTCGACCACGGCGTCGGCGCATTCCATGCCGTCGGCGCGCAGTTGCTTGTAGCGCACCACCAGGATGATCGAATCGTTGATGACGATGCCGGACAGCGCGAAGAAACCGAACAGCGACAGCGTGGTCAAGTCCTGCCCCATCGCCGCGTGCCCCCAGATCGCGCCGACCAGCCCGAACGGGATGATGAACATCACCACCAGCGGCCAGCCGTACGAGCCGAACACCCACGCCAGCACCAGATAGATCATGCCGAGCGCGAGGAACATGCCGAGTTGCATGTCGCCGAGCGTTTCGGCTTGGTCGGCGTGACGGCCGCGGTATTCGAACTCGACGCCGTGCGCCGAGGCGATGCCCGGCAGCACGTCGGCGCGCAGGCCGGCGAGGATGCGGTTGGAGTTGTTGAGCGTCGGCTCGACGCTGGCGCTGACCGTGACCGACGGCTTGCCGTCGGTGCGCAGGATGGTGTCGAAGCCGCGCTCGCTGGAGATGGAGGCGAGGTTGTCGATGCGCGCGGTGCCGCCTCCCGAAGAACTTGGCAGCACGATCGACAGCGCGCCCAAGCCGGCGGTGGTGCCGCGCTCCTCCGGCGGCAGCATCACGCGCACGTCGACGCCGTCGCGGCCGTCGGCCAACTCCTGCACGGTGTAGCCGTCGAACGCGGCGCGCAGTTGGCGCGACACGTCGTCGACGCGCAAGCCAAGCGCCTCGGCCGCCGGGGTCAAATGCAGCACCAACTGCTCGCGGCCGTATGGCGTGTTGTCGGTGATCGCGCTGACGCCGGCTATGTCGGCGAGCGCGTCTTGCAGCGCGCGCGACGCCATTTTTAGGCGCACGATGTCGTCGCCGGTGATGGCGATGCCGATGTCGGCGCCGGGCGGTCCGGCGCGCGGCTCGACCACCGACACGCTCTCCCGTCCGGCGCGCTGCGGCAACTTGTCGCGCAGCGCGGCGATGATGTCGCGGTTGCGCGTGCGGCGTTTGTCGGGGTCGGTCAACTCGATCAGCACGCTGCCGGAATGCTCGCCGCTGTGCTGGCGGAACACCAGCGTGGTCAGTTGCTCGCCGGACTCGCGCTCGACGCGGCGCAACGCGCGCTCGACTTCGCCGAGATAGTCGGCGACCTTGTCCGGCGCGGTGCCGGAGACGAACGCGACCGGCACCGACAAGCGGTCGGCTTCGACCGTCGGGAAGAACTGGAACTCGATGCGCCCGCTCTGCAGCCAGCCGACGGTGACCAGCAGCAACGCCATGGCGAACGCGATCGTGCTCCAGCGATGCGCCGTGGCGGCGCGCGCCAGCGGGCGGAATCGAAGTTCGCGGAAGCGCGCGAAGGCGTCGTCGAGATAGCGCCGCGCCTTGCCCGGGCGGTATGCGCCCATGCCGCGGAAGGAATGCGTCAAGTGCCCCGGCAGCACCAGGAAGCATTCGACCAGCGACACCGCGATGACGCAGATGACCACGGTCGGGATCGCCTGCATGATGGTGCCGATGACGCCGCCGACCAGCAGCAGCGGCATGAACGCGGCGATGGTGGTCAGCGAGGACGAGAACACCGGGCCGATCATCCGGCGCGCGGCGGTCTCCGAGGCGAGACTCGCGCGCGTGCCGTGCTCGTATTGGGTCATCGCCTCCTCGCCGACCACGATGGCGTCGTCGACGATGATGCCGAGCGCCATGATCAAGCCGAACAAACTGATCATGTTGATCGTGCCGCCGAGCACATAGAGCATCGCCAGCGCCGCCATGAACGACACCGGAATGCCGACCGCAGTCCACCACGCGACGCGGCCGCTCATGAACAGGAACAGGATCGCCAGCACCAACACCAGTCCGCCAACGCCGTTCTTGACCAGCAGGTTGATGCGCTCGCGCAGCAACTCCCAGCGCTCCTCGAACGGCACCAGCACGACGCCGCGCGGCAGGTTCGCGCGGGTGTCGGCGAGCCAGTCGTGGAAGATGCGCGCCGAGCGCAACGAGTCGCTGCCTTCGGCGCGGCTGAGTGAAAGCCGCACCGCCGGCTTGCCGAGGTATTGATACGATTCCTGCGCCTCCTCGGGCTTGCGCTCGATGCGGGCGATGTCGCCGAGGGTCAGCAACTGGCCGCGCCGCGCCGCCAGCGGCACCGATTCGAACGCCATCTCGCTGGTGCGCCGCTCGTCGAATCGCAACTGGCGGGAGGTCTCGGCGCGCCCGACCAGACCGACCGGCACATCGCGCGACCAGTTCGCCACGCGCTCGCCGATTTCATCCAGCGACAAGCCGTGGCGACGCAACTCGCTCGACCCGACCTCGATCGCGATGTGCTCGCGCGGCAGCCCCTTGACCTCGACCCGAGCGATGCCGCGCGCCAGCAACTCCTCTTCGAAACGCCGCACCAGCGCGCGCAGTTCGGTCGCATCGCCGGTGCCCGAGACTAGCAGCGAGGCGACTCCCTCGTACGGCGGGAACTGGCTGACCTCCGGCGCGTCGGCGCCGCTCGGCAAACTGCGCACCACCACGTCGACGCGTTGCTTGACGCGCGCGCGCGCCTCGGTCATGTCGGTGCCCTCCTCGAAGTCGAGCGTGATCCACGACGAGCCTTCGCTCGAGCGCGAAGTAATCTCATCGACGAAATCGACATTGCGCAACTCCTGCTCGAGCGCGGCGGTGATCAACTCCTCGACATCGGTCGCGCTGGCGCCGCTCCAAGTGGTGTCCACATACAAACTGTCGACGCTGTAACTGGGGAAGAACTGGGTGTTGAGTTGCTTCAACGCCCACACGCCGGCCATCAACATCATCGCCATCAACAAGTTCGCCGCCACCGGATGATGGCTGAACAAACTGATTAGGCTTAAAGCCCTGGAAGCGGGCGCGCCGTCGGCGGATGGATTCATGTCGCGCGCCGCGCGCCGGAGTCGAGCGCGCGCGGACTCATTCGTTGGACGCCGTCTTGTCGTCCGCGGCTATGTCGTTCGCCGCATCGTCGTCGGTCTTGTCGTTCGCCGTTTCGTCGTTCGCAGATGTGTCGTCTATCGCTTCGTCGTCGATCGTCTTGTCGTCCACCGCTTCGTCGTTCGCTTGCTCGTCGTCCGTTTGCGCGCCGGCCACCTCGACCGTCAAGCCGTTGACCGCCTGCGGCAAACGCGAGTTGAGGATGCGGTCGCCGCGCTCGAAGTCGTCGCCGGCGAGGATCAGCAAGTGGCGTCCGTCGGCGTCGCGCGACTGGCCGAGGCGGCGCACGCGCTTGGAGTGCAGCACGTCGTCGCGCACCAGATAGACGCGGTCGCTGCCATACATCGCATCCGGCGGCACCAGCACCGCGCCCGCGATCGGCGGCAGTCGCACATTCACTTCGAGGGTCTCGCCGGGCACCGGCAAGCGCGCGGCGCCGGCGCGGAAGAACGCGTCCACGCCGCTTTGCCCTTCGGCGACATCGGCCGACAAGCGATGCAACGTCAGTTCGATCGCCTCGCCGCCGAACTGCGCCACCGCGCGCACGCCGCGCGCCGCATCGAGCGCGCGGCGCAGCATCGGCGCGGCGCGGCTCGGCAC
>JBPCXC010000287.1:0-1910 GCA_051008875.1 bacterium | reverse complement strand
GGATCGCGTCGGCGTGACGCTCGATGCGCTCGAGCGATTCGTTGTCGAGCAAGTCGTACGGCGGCAGCGCGCGGGTGATGTACGGCGCGGCGGGCGCGGGCGGCGCGGCGCGTGACTTGCGCGCGCGCGCGCCGCGTTTCGGGCGCGCGGCGGATGGCGTGGTGTCGGGCATGGCGGCGGGGAAAAATCGGTATCAAAGCAAATCCGCCGCGAAATTTCCAGCGCGCGCGAAACGCGACGGCTTTAAAGTGCGCCCGCGATGCGTCAAATGCGCCAGCGATGCGTCGTCGTCGTCTTGAAATTCGCATTCGCACGCGCGCTCGCGCCGCGGCGGTCGGCGTTCGCGTTCGCGCCATCGCCGCGACGGCTTGAAATGCGCGCCGTTCGCCGTCATTTTCCGTGACAGAGCGGGCGCATTCGTGGTATCCTGCGACCGCATTGCGGTATTCTTCCCGTCAAGCAACCGAGCCAACATCATGTCCATCACCCTGACCGAATCCGCCGCGCAGCGCGTCAAGTCGCATCTGGCGGCGCGCCGCAAAGAGCGCAAGCAAAGCGCCGGGCTGCGCCTGAGCGTGAAGAACGCCGGCTGCTCGGGGATGGCGTACACCTTGGACTACGCCGACGCCGACGAAATTTCGCCCGCCGACCAAGTGTTCGAAAGCCGCGGCGTCACCGTGATCGTCGAGCCGGCGGATCTGGCGTTCCTCGACGGCACCGAGATCGACTATGTCGCCGACGGATTGTCCGCCGCGTTCCACTTCAACAACCCGAATGTGACCGAGCAATGCGGCTGCGGCGAGAGTTTCACGGTCAACTAGGATCGCGCCGCATCCGCTTCGCGCATCCCCAATCGGTGGTTGGTCGGCGCGCGCGGACTGATTGATGGCGTCGGTCGCAGTGGCGCCGCCGGCGTGCGCCGGCGCGCAGGCCGATCGCGTCAAGTTCTCGGTCGCCACGCTCGGCTGCAAGGTCAACCGCTTCGAATCCGAATCGATCGCGCAGCAACTGCGCGCGCGCGGACATCAACGCGCCGACTTAGCCAAGCAACGCGCCGAGGTGTGCGTGATCAACACCTGCACCGTGACCGCCGAAGCCGACCGCCAGTCGCGCCAACTGGTGCGCCGCGCGATCCGCGACAACCCCGGCGCGCGCGTGGTCGTCACCGGCTGCTACGCCGAGATGAACCCGCAAGCCTGCGCCGCGATCCCCGGCGTCGACATGGTTGTCGGCAACGCGCGCAAACTCGATATTCCGGCGTTGCTCGACGCGCCGACTGATGCGCCGTTCGTTAAGTCCGTTAATAGTGTTGCCGAAGCAACCGCGCACGCCGACGAATCAGCGCAATCATTGCTTAGCGGATTCGACGGTCGCGCGCGCGCGTTCCTGCAGATCCAGCAAGGCTGCGATCAAGGCTGCACGTTCTGTATCATCCATCGCGCGCGCGGGCCGAATCGGTCGGTGCCGGCGCGGCGCATCCTTCGCCAGGCCGAGCAGTTGGTGCGTGCCGGCCATCGCGAGTTGGTCGTCTGCGGCGTCGATATCGGCTCGTATGGCGATGACCTCGCGCCCGACGAGAATCTGCCGGCGTTGCTGGCGCGCTTGACCGACATCAAAGGCGACTTCCGCGTTCGTTTAAGTTCGATCGACCCGGCGCACTTGAGCGATGCGCTGATCGAGTCGTTGGCGCACGAGCCGTCGTTGTGTCCGCAACTGCATCTGTCGCTGCAAAGCGCGAGCACGATGATCCTGAAGCGGATGAAGCGCCGCGCGACGCGCGAGATGGTGTATGAACGCGTCGCCGCATTGCGCCGCGCGCTGCCGGAGTTGGTGCTGAGCGCGGACATTCTGGTCGGCTTCCCGACCGAGACCGAGGCGCAGTTCGACGAGACGCTGCGCGCGCTCGACGA
>JBPCXC010000286.1:0-5284 GCA_051008875.1 bacterium | reverse complement strand
GACCGAAGGGCTGCTGGCTTTATGCGGGCGGCAGATGGGCGGCAACGACGGCAACGGACATGCCGCCGATACATAACTCCCTTTTTTACGCCGGATTGTTTTGCGCTAAACCTCGCGGGCGGACTCGCCGTCGGGCGCGGCGCCGGTGGAGTCATCGCGCAAATGCGCTTGGATCGACTCGGTCATGCGGCGCGAGCGCGATAGCGTGGCGGGCGCGTGGGCGCCTTGTTCGGCGAGCGGCTTGGAAGAGCGCAAGGTCATGCGCAGCAGCGCGAACGCGCCGATGACGCCGTGCGCGATCGCCAGCGCGGCGAAGAACCAGTGCGGCGAGATGTCCATCGCCAGCGCGATGCCGAGCGGGCCGAGGATCGCGCCGATGCCGTTGGCGAGGGTCAGCGCGCCGCTGGCGGCGACCATTTGATCGGGTCGCAGGTGGTCGTTGGTGTGGGCGACGAACAGCGCGTACATCGGCAGCGAGAATCCGCCGAACAAGCCGAACAACACGATCGCGTGCCAGTCGGACAAGCGCGCCGCATACGCGCACAGCGCGGCGGCGGCGGCGGCGAGCGCGGTGACCGCGACGATCACCGCGCGGCGGTCGAAGCGGTCGGAGAGTTTTCCGATCGGCCATTGCAGCAGCACCGTGGCGAGCACCGGCGCGAGCATGAAGTACGAGATGCCGGCGGTGTCCATGCCGCGCTCGCCGGCATACACCGGGCCGAGCGCGAAGATCGCCGCGCCGCTGAAGCCGACCGCGAACACGCCGAACACGCCGAGCGGCGAGATGCGATAGAGTTCGATCAACCCGACCGAGTCGGACTGTTCGAATCTCGGCGTCGGCGTCGCGGTCAGTAGCAGCGGCACCACCGCGATCGAGATCAGCACCGAGGTCAGCACGAACAACGCGTAGCCCGACGGGTCGGCGAGGTTGAGGAATAGTTGGCCGCCGCCGACCGCGACATAAGTGATCACCATGTAGATCGACAGCAACTGCCCGCGCATGCGGTTGGCGACGCTGTCGTTCAGCCAACTCTCGGCGACGATGTACAAGCCGGAGAAGCAGATGCCGCTGAGCAGGCGCAGCGCGAACCACGCTGCCGGATGGACATACGCGGCGTGCACCAGGATGCTCGCCGACGCCAATGCCGCGAGCGCGGCGAACACGCGGATGTGCCCGACCCGCTTGACCAGCCACGGCGTCCACAACGTGCCGGCGAGGAAGCCGGCGTAGAACGACGACATCACCAAGCCGGTGATCGCGGTCGGGAAGCCTTCGCGATGCGCGCGCACCGCCAGCAGCGTGCCTTGCAGTCCGTCGCCGAGCATCAGGATGCCGAAGCCGAGCAGCAACGCCCACGACGATGCGAGCGTCATGGCGAGCGTGTTCGAGGCGGGTTGGTTCATGCGAACGATGCGGACGATGCGATGGACGCGGATACTCCGTGCTCGATGGCAGCAACGATGCGCGAGCGCGATCGGCGGGCGGCGACTGTCGGCGATAGTGTCAGCGATTCGCGCGGCGCGCGCAAGCGACGGCGACGACGATGAAACGCGCGCGGGAGTGTGCTATAAGAACGCGATGTGATCGCGTCGACGATCATCCACTCCACTCCAAGCAAGATGGCGACAACGACGGGATGCCTTGATTGCCCCGATCCGGGTCGGCGCGCGGTCGCCGATGCGTTCGCGCCGCTTCCGCTTTTCGCGACCGTGTTTTTCGCAACCACGCTCTCCATTACTACCTCGCTGGTCGCGCGCGTGACCCAATGATCCGTCCAATCGCTCCGCTGCTTCTCGCCGCTTCGATTCTGCTCGGCGGCAACGGCGTGCTCGGCACCTTGATCGCGTTGCGCGGCAAGTTGCAGGGCTTCGACACCGACTTGGTCGGGCTGATGGGCGCGTGTTATTTCGCCGGCTTCTTCGTCGCCAGTTTCCACGCCGCGCGGCTGATCCGCTCGATCGGCCATGTCCGCGCCTTCGCCGCGCTGGCGGCGATCGGCGCGACCGCGCCGCTGGTCATGGCGATGCTGCCGAACGCGTGGGTGTGGATGGCGGTGCGCGCGGTCAGCGGCTTCTGCTTCGCCGCGCTGCTGATGGTGATCGAAAGTTGGATCAACGAGAACTCCAAGAACACCGACCGCGGTCGCGTGCTCGGCGTCTATCGCATCGTTGATTTGCTCGCGGTCACCGGCACGCAGTTCCTGATCCCGGCGGTCGGCGCCGGCGGCTATCAAATCTTCTCGGTGGTCAGCCTGATGTATTGCCTCTCGCTGGTGCCGATTGCGCTGTCCAACCGCACCCGCCCGCGGATGCCGGAGAATCTCAAACTCGAACTCGGCGCGATCTGGCGCATCTCGCCGCTGGCGTGCATGACCTCGCTCGCGATCGGCCTGACCAACTCCGCGTTCCGTCTGGTCGGTCCGATCTACGGCTTGGAGATCGGCTTGGACACCGGCGCGGTGGTGGTGTTCATGACCGCCGGCATTCTCGGCGGCGCGCTGTCGCAGTATCCGTTCGGCTACATGTCGGACAAACTCGGGCGACGCAAGACCGTGCTGGCGGCGACGCTCGGCGCGATGCTCGCCGCGATCTTCCTGTCGTATCAACCGTTCGGCGCGGTCAACACGGTGTACGCTGGCGCGCTCGCGTTCGGCGCGTTCGCGCTGCCGCTGTATTCGCTGGCGGCGGCGCACGCCAACGACCGCGCCGAGTTCGGGCAGTATGTGCTGGTCTCCGCCGGCCTCAGTTTTTTCTTCTCGCTGGGCGCGGTGATCGGTCCGTATGCCGCCGCGCTGGTGATCCAGCAGTTCGGTCCGGCCGCGTTCTTCGTCTATACCTGCGCGGTGCACGCCTCGCTCGCGCTGGCAGTGATGGTGCGCATACGCCGCCGCGCCTCGGTGCCGGCGGAGCAACGCTCGACCTTCGTCGCGCTGCTCAAGACCTCGCCGATGTTCTTCCGCATGGCGCGGCGCATCAGTCAAACGAAGAAGGGGAAGTAGGGCGACGCGATCAACCGCGCGCGCGACGCAATCAGTCGCGTTCGCGCAATGATTCAATCAGCCGCGGCAACTCGAGGCGCAGGATTTTTCCCGACGGACCTTTCGGCAGACTCTGCATAAAATAGATTCGCTTCGGCGCCTTCGCCGCGCCGACCGCGTCCAAGCAGAACGAGCGCAACGTTGGCTCGTCGCAGTCGAAGCCCTCGCGCAAGGCGACGCAGGCGACCACCTCCTGGCCGTAGTCGGGATGCTTGACGCCGACCGCCGCCGCCTCGAGCACCGCCTCGTGACGATACAACGCGTCGTCGATCTCGCGCGGCGCGATGTTCTCGCCGCCGCGGATGATCAACTCCTTCAGGCGTCCGGTTACGAACAAATAGCCGTCGCGGTCGAGTCGCCCGAGGTCGCCGGTGCGGAACCAGCCGCGCGCGAACGCGGCGCGCGTGGCGGCGGCGTCCTTGTAGTATTCGTCCAGCAAGTTGTCGCCGCGCACGACGATCTCGCCGACGACATCAACCGCGCAGTCCGCGCCGCCGTCGCCGTTGTTGCCATCGTCATCGCCGTTGTTGCCATCGTCATCGTCGTTGTTGCTATCGTCATCGTCGTTGTTGCTATCGTCATCATCACCGTCGTCGTTGTTGCCATCGCCATCGCCATCATCGTTCGCCGACAACGCGATGATTCGGATCGCATCGCCATGCGCCCGACCGACCGAGCCGACCTTGCGCGTCGCCGGCGGCATCGGGTTGGTCGCCACCGTGCCGGCGGTCTCGGTCAGGCCGAGGGTCTCGATCATCGGCACGCGGAACACCGCCTCCCACTGCCGCAGCACGACCGTCGGCAACGGCGCCGAGGCCGAGCGGCCGAAGCGGAAATGCCGCAGCCGCGCATCTTCGCCGAAGCGAAACGGCTCGCGCTCGGCGCGGTCGAGCAAATATTTGATGATGGTCGGCACCACGCTCGACCAGGTGCAGCGATACGTCGCCGCCAGTCGCCAGAACGCGTTGGCGCTGAAGCGGCGCGGCATGACCACGCTGCCGCCGCTGCAAAGCGGCGCCGCCACCGTCACCATCGCGCCGTTGATGTGATACACCGGAAGCACGCACAACGCGCGGTCGCTCGCCGTCAGCGCATGCCCGCCGGCGACGTTGCGCCCGCCGCAGACCACCGCGCGATGACTCAGCAACGCGCCTTTGGGCAAGCCGGTCGAGCCGGAGGTGTACAGCAGCAACGCGGCGTCGGCGCTCGACGGCGGCGGCACGCTGGAGTCGATCGAGGTGATGGACTCGATCGAGTCGGGCCATCGCGGACCGCGCCGTTCGCATACTTCAATCACCGCGATGTCGCGATCGATCCGCGCCAGCAGTTCATCCAACTTGGCGCGGTGGCGGGTCGAGACGAACGCGAGTTCGGCGTCGGAATGATCGAGCACATGGCGCAACTGCGTCGGTCCGGCGACCGCGTTCAGCGGCACCGCGACGCGCCCGCTCGCCATGATCGAAAGGAACAGGCGCACGATCCACGCGCCGTTGTCGAGCAGGAACGCGACCTTCGCGCGCGGCTTCGCACGCAAGCGATCGAGGCGCGCGCCGATGTCGTCCGCGCTCGCCTTGAGTTGCGCGAAGGTGATCGTTTCGCCGTCGCCGTCGCCGTCGCCGTCGTTATCGTCGTCGCCGTCGTCGTTATCGTCGTCGTTCGGCGCGATCAAGAACAGTCGCTCGCCGTGCTCGGCGGCGCGCGCGTCGATCTGCGCGCGCACGGTTTCGCTGCCGTCGGCGCGACTCATTCGCGTCCGTATTTGGCGAAGTGCGCGCCGAACAAATCCTCCTCGCTCGGCCGATCCTCGGCGACCGGGCGCACCAAGTGGGTGATGTTGATGAAGCAGCGATAGTTCAAGTTGTCCGAGATGCTGTTGCCGCCCCAGGTGCCGCAGCCCATGCTCAAGGTGAAGTTGAGCGCGTTGTCGAAGGCGCCGCCGTTGCCGAGCGCATGCGCTTGATTGACCAGCACGCGCACCACATTGATCGCCGCCGCCAGTCGCGCCGGATGCTCGGCGTGTCGGGTGTGGATGCCGCAGGAATGCCCGGCGCCGCGCACGCGCAGCACTTCGCCGACCAAGCGCACCGCGTGGTCGAAGTCGTCGGCGCGATAGACGCTCGCCACCAGCGAGAGTTTCTCGTCGGCGAACGGCGACGTCGGATCGAACGAATCTTCCTCGACCAAAAAGAACCGCGCGCGCGCCGCGTCGCCCTTCAAGCCGACGCGCCGCGCGAACACATCGGCGT
>JBPCXC010000285.1:0-1915 GCA_051008875.1 bacterium | reverse complement strand
CGTTCTTGGCGTTCTTCTTCTGGGCGATGTATCGCAAGTTGTGGCTTTGGGCGGCGGTCAACTTGATCGGCGGCATCGTCCTCGCGCTGACTGTGCGCCCCGGCTTCGTCTATCTGGCGTGGGCGTTGTTCTGGCCGCTCAGCGCGAACTACTTGTACTTCCGCCACGCCCGCCGATGCGTGCGCGCGCGCATCGACGACGACAACGATGACGACGCGACAACGCCGATCGACGCGCTGCGCGCCGGCGGCGTCAGCCGCGCCGCGGTCGGCGTCGGCATGATGGTGATCTTCCTGGTCTCGGCGGGACTGAACAACGTGCTGCAGAATCAACTCCTCGAACGTTACTCCGAGCGCATCGGCGCGGCGACGCCGGGACCCGGCTCGCAACAGCGCGGCGACGGCTCGGTGATCGAGAATCTGGAGACGATCGAGCCGCAAGTCGCCAAGACCGCGGCCGCGCTCGGCGCGCTGAGCGTCGCGTTCCGATTGTCGCTGGACGATGCTGCGGCGGGCGACGGCGATGACGCGCTCGGCGCCGCGCTGCTCGACTTCGCGCAGCGCCGCGTGCGCGATTCGTGGGGCAACGCCATCGCCGTCAACCGCGACGCCGACCGCATCGCGCTGGTCTCCGCCGGACCGGACGGACGCTTCGGCAGCGACGACGACATCCTGCAATACATCCCGCTCAATCGCTTGTGATTGTGCGGTGCGCGGCGCGCTGAAAGTACTGATCATCGGCGGCGGCGGACGCGAGCACGCGCTGGCGTGGAAGGCGGCGCGGTCGCGACTGGTCGAGCGCGTCTATGTCGCCCCGGGCAACGCCGGCACCGCCGCCGAGCCGCGCGTGCGCAACATCGCCATCGCCGCCGACGACCTCGCCAACTTGGCGGACTTCGCCGCCGAGCAACGCGTTGGTTTGACCATCGTCGGTCCCGAGACGCCGCTGGTGATGGGCGTGGTTGACTTGTTTGAGCAACGCAACTTGCGCTGCTTCGGTCCGCGTCGCGCGGCGGCGCGACTGGAAGGCTCCAAAACATTCGCCAAGGACTTCCTGCGCCGCCACGCCATCCCGACCGCCGACTACGCCGCATTCACCGACGCCGATGCTGCGATTGCTTATGTTAACGCGCGCGCGACTGCGCGTGCCGGCGCAGGTGTTAACGAACACGCCGACGATGCGCTGGTAATCAAAGCCGACGGACTCGCCGCCGGCAAGGGCGTGGTCATCGCGCGCTCGCGCGCGCAAGCGCATGCAGCGATCACCGCCATGCTGACCGAGCGGCGCCACGGCGACGCCGGACGCCGCGTCGTGATCGAAGAGTTTCTCGCCGGCGAGGAGGCGAGTTTCATCTGCATGGTGGACGGCGAGGCGATCCTGCCGATGGCGTCGAGCCAAGACCACAAGGCCGCGCGCGACGGCGACGCCGGACCGAACACCGGCGGCATGGGCGCGTATTCGCCGGCGGCGGTGATCGACGATGCGCTGCACGCGCGCATCCTGCGCGAGATCATCGAACCGACCGCGCGCGGCCTCGCCGCCGAAGGCATGCGCTACACCGGCTTCCTGTACGCCGGGCTGATGATCGGCGCCGACGGCGCGCCGCGGGTGCTCGAGTTCAACTGTAGATTCGGCGACCCGGAGACGCAGCCGATCCTGCTGCGCATGCGCTCCGACTTGGTCGCGCATTGCGTAGCCGCGCTCGACGGCGCGCTCGATCTCGAACGCGCGCGATGGGATCGCCGCCGCGCGGTCGGCGTGGTGATGGCGTCGGCGGGCTATCCGGGCGACTACGAAAAAGGCAGCCCGATCCGCGGGCTTGAACGCGCCGGCGAAGTCGAAAACGAAAGCAAGGTGTTCCACGCCGGCACCGCGATCGCCAACGGCGAAGTCGTCGCCACCGGCGGCCGCGTGC
>JBPCXC010000284.1:0-4226 GCA_051008875.1 bacterium | reverse complement strand
AGGTTTGCTCTTATTGGCCATCAAAACCCACTTCCTCCACCCACTTGGCTCTTTTCTTTTCCCCGCCCCCCCCGCCGAGCCAGGCGAGCACGTTGGCGTTGACCACGCTGTCCACATCGTGCGCCGCGGGCAGGTCGCTTTGATACAACTTCGCCGGCACGATCCAAGTGCGGAAGAGTCCGTCGGCGTTGCGGCAGTCGAGCAGCAACTGAATCGGGCGTTGCGACATTAAGCGCCGTGGGTCGCCGCCGACGGCGAGCGAGCACAGCGCGGTGTCGTCCGCGTCGGGCGGGAGTTTGCGCAGATAGCGCCACACTCCCGGCGGCTCGGCGCGGCGCAGCAGGAAGTCGCGGCTGCGCGCGCGCAACGCGGCGCAACGCGGCTCGGCGAGGTTCAGCGCAAGCAAGCCGAGCGCGGCGATGAACGGCGGCGCTTCATGCGTCCAAGCGCCGCTTAAGGAGAGGTTGCGGTAGAAGCGCGAGGGCCAAGCGCCGTCGTCGGTGATGGCGCGTTCGAGGAAGTCGAGTCCGGACTGCACCGCCGCGCCGGCATCGCGTGCTTGACGCATCGGCGACGCGCGGTTGGTTGCGGCGAAGCAAGCCGGCGCCGGCGGATTCCGGACTCGGAAGCGTCAGCCGGTCACCACCGAGTCGGCTTGAATATGCAACTCGCGACGCTCTCGGTATCGTCGTCAAAGCAATAATCCTTATCGCCGCGTCCGCCGCCGATGATGTGCGTCAACTGCTCTTCGTTGAGCGCGTCTTGCATCGGCAGCACCAGATGGACGACGCCTTCGGTCGACTCGTGAACATGAATCGTGATGTTGTCGGGAATGTGCACATCCAACTTATCTTGCAACGCCGCTTTCGGATCGGACAGCAACCCGGCGCGGAAGTTTTCATCGGCGCACGACTCGGCGATCACCGCCCCGTGCAGATCATCGACAGACTTGGTTGTTGCGTTCATCTTTTGCACCTCATGTCAGGTTGAAAGGCGACGCCGTCGCTAGGCATCGTGGGGGTGCGCAATGTAGCACAGGCGCGCGCCCAAGTCAATCGCGCGGCGCGTTTCAGTCGGTCGAGTCAGCCGCGCATGCGCGCGCCGGCGGGGTCGTGCAGCGGCTCGATGATGCGTCGCGCCGGATGCATCGCGCCGAGCATTTCGACTTCGAATGATTGCTCAGACGAAGCCAACTCCGCCGGCACATAGCCGAGCGCGACGCTTATGCCGCTGTGATGCGCGTAGCCGCCGGAGGTGACATAGCCGACGCATTCGCCGTTGTGGAAGATCGCCTCGTCGCGGCTGACGTCGATGTCGTCGGTCTCTACGCTAAGCGCGACCAGCCGCTTGGCGGCGCCGTCGCGGCGTTCGCGCAGCGCGGCGTCGCGGCCGATGAAATCGTCCTTGCCGAAGTCGATAAAGTTTGCCAGCCCGGCCTCCGCGGCGGTGAAGTCGGGGCGGTAGTCGAGCGTCCACACGCCCCAACTCTTCTCCACGCGCAGCGACATCAGCGCGCGCGCGCCATACCATCGCAAGCCGAGGTCGGCGCCGGCGGACTCGATCGCCTCGAACAACTTCAACTGATACGGCGGCGCGCAATAGATCTCGTAGCCGAGTTCGCCGGAGAACGAGACGCGCGCGAGCAACGCCGGAATGCCGCCGACGCTGGCGCTTCGGATGTCGCGAAAGCGCAGCGCGTCGCCGCCGACGTCGTCGCGCGTGATTTCCCTTAGCAACGCGCGCGCGTTCGGGCCGGCGATGGCGATGCCGTGATAGTCGTCCGAGGCGTTGCGATAGTGCACCGCGTCGCGTTGCGATTCGCTATGTTGTATTAAGTGTTGTTCGAACCATCGCCGATGCATCTCCTGCGCCGCGCCGGAGCCGAACAAGATGAATCGATCGTCCAAGCGCGCGACCGACAAGTCGCCGTACAATCGTCCCTTCGGCGTCAGCAGCGGGGTCAGCGCAAGGCGTCCGCGCGGCGGCAGTTTGCCCGCCAGCACATGATCGAGAAACGCCTCGGCGCCGGCGCCGCGGAACTCGTGCTGGGCGAAGTTGGCGATCTCGACCGCGCCGACGTGAGTGCGCACCGCATGCACTTCGGCGGCGACGAACTCGAACGCGTTGGATCTCCGCAGCGTCGGCGTCTCGCGCGCGGTGTCGGCCGAGTCGGCGAACCACAGCGCATGCTCCAACCCGAAGTTCGCGCCCATCACCGCGCCTTTGGCGAGCAATCGGTCGTGCAGCGAAGTGGTCTTCCACCGCCGTCCGAGCGGCAACTCCTCGTTCGGATAACTAATCAGGAATCGCCGCGTGTAGTTCTCGGCGGCTTTGATCGCGCCGTATTCATGCGTCGCGAATTCGCCGAAGCGCGCGATGTCCATCGCCCATACATCCACCGCCGGCTCGCCATCGACCAGCCACTGCGCCAAGCACAGCCCGACGCCGCCGGCTTGGCAGAAGCCGGCCATCACGCCGACCGCGACCCAGTAGTTGCGCATTCCCGGCACCGGGCCGATCATCGGATTGCCGTCGGGGCCGAAGGCGAACGGGCCGTTGACCGCGTTCTTGATGCCGGCGCGCGCCAATGCGGGAATGCGCTCGAACGCCAGTTCCAGTTGACCGGAGATGCGCTCCAAGTCCGGCTCCAGCAAGTCGTGGCCGAAGTCCGAAGGCGTGCCGTCCACCATCCACGGCGTCGCCGTCGGCTCATACGTGCCGAGCAGCAAGCCGTCTTGCTCCTGGCGGAAGTACAGATTGGACTCGTAGTCGATGCCGCACGGCAACTCGCGCCCGGCTTGCGCGATCTCGGGAATCGATTCGGTGATCAAATAATGATGCTCCATCGGCTGCACCGGCAGGCGCACCCCGGACAGATGCCCGACCTCGCGCGCCCACAGCCCGGCGGCGTTGATCAAGTACTCGGCGTGGATTTCGCCGCTCGGCGTGACCACATCCCAGCCGCCGTCGGCGCGCTGGCGCGTCGCCGTCGCCGGCGTGCGCGGATGCCACTGCGCGCCCAGCGCCTTGGCCGCCTTGGCGTAGGCGTAGGTCACGCCGGACGGATCGATGTGGCCGTCGAGCGGGTCGTACAACGCGCCGAGATAATGCTTCGGCTCGATCAACGGATGCATCCGCGCGACCTCCTGCAGCGACACGAACTCCTGATCGAGCCCCATATACCGCGCCTTCGATCGCTCCTGTTTCAGATAGTCCAGCCGCTGCGGACTCGAGGCGAGATAGAACCCGCCGGTGCGATGATGCCCGACCGACTGCCCGGAAAGTTCCTCCAACTCGGCATACAGATTGATCGTGTAGCCCTGCAACTTGGAGATGTTCGGGTCGGAACTGATGGTGTGAATCTGCCCGGCGGCATGCCACGACGACCCCGAAGTCAACTCCGACCGCTCCAACAGCACCGCATCCTTCCACCCCATCTTCGCCAGATGAAACAAAATACTGCAGCCAACGACACCACCGCCGATGATGACGACGCGGGCGTGGGAAGGGAGGGAGTCGGTCATGCGGTCTGCGCGGTTTTACGCGTCGGTTTTATGCAACTAGGAAGCGATGCGGCGAAGTTCGATTCTAACAAACGCTGCCGACCGATTCGTTGCGTCGGCGAATCGGTCAATACCACCGCTCCTCCCGACTCGCCTTGGTCTTGGCGATGTATTCCCGCAGCGCTTCGTCGGCGGCGTCGTCGATCGGCGGGGGTTGGTAGGCGGCGAGTTGTTGTTGCCAGATTTCGCTGGCGCGTTGCTCTTCGGTTGATTCGCCTTCGTCGAGCCATTGCTCGTACGGCTTGCTGTCGGCGACGTTGGATTCGTAGAACGCGGTGGCGTAGTGGCGCATGGTGTGGGCGGCGCCGAGGAAGTGCTGGCCGTGCTCGGTCTCGCGATAGGCGTCGAGCGCGAAGTCGTCGCCTTCGAGCGCGAGGCCGGCGAACATCTTCGCCATCATGCCGCAGCGGTCGGCGTCTTGGATCAGTTTCTCGTAGCCGATGGTCAGCCCGCCTTCGAGCCAGCCGGCGGCGTGCAGCACGAAGTTCGTGCCCGACAGCATCGCCGGCAGCAGCGACTGCGCGCTCTCCTGCGCGGCTTGCGCGTCGCCGACCTTGGACGAGGTGAACGCGCCGCCGCAGCGCAGCGGCACGCCGAGTCGCCGGCCGAGTTGGCCGACCGCCATGTACGCCAGCATCGCCTCGGGCGTGCCGAAGGTCGGCG
>JBPCXC010000283.1:0-1495 GCA_051008875.1 bacterium | reverse complement strand
GACGCGCTGATCAACAACGCCTCGCTGTTCTTCCCGACGCCGCTGCGCTCGGCCGACGAGGAGCAGTGGCGGCGCATGATGGACACCAACTTGAAGGCGCCGTTCTTCCTCAGCCAAGCCGCCGCGCCGTACTTGAAGAAGACCCGCGGCGCGATCATCAACATCACCGACATCTACGCCGACCGCCCGCTGCTCGCGCACGCGCTGTACTGCGCCTCCAAAGCCGGGCTGTGGTCGCTGACCCGCTCGCTGGCACAGGAACTCGGCCCCGAGATCCGCGTCAACGCCATCGCCCCCGGCGCGATCCTGTGGCCCGAGCACGACACCGACGAACTCGCGCACCAGCGAATGGTCTCGCGCACCCCGCTGAAGAGCGCCGGCGACGCCGACGACATCGCCGGCACGGTGCAGTTC
The DNA here is from genome assembly GCA_051008875.1 of bacterium. GTDB lineage: Bacteria > Pseudomonadota > Gammaproteobacteria > Arenicellales > Poriferihabitantaceae > JAHRAW01. The sequence continues at coordinate 1,081 of JBPCXC010000283.1, read as the reverse complement.
CTGCTCGCCGACGCGCCGTTTGTTACCGGGCAGATGATTCGCGTTGATGGCGGGCGGACGGCGGTGCCGTGATTGACGTCGCGTGGAAAATGTGTTAGAGTTGCGCCCGCGCAATGATGATTCCATGTATCGATTCACACGCATTGTTCGTATGCGCACCATTCAGCAACGTCGTCTATCAACAAATTCGGCAATGCCAACTGCAATCAAACTACAGTCAGAGAGGATATTCACATGCCACAAAGTATCAGCACCCGAATCGGGAAATTATTCGTCGTCGCTTTGGCGTTGGCCGTTACATCCACGGCTTTCGCTTCACCGATATGCATCCAAGCAGCCGCGAAATACCAAGCGGAGGCGGGAAGAACGAACCCCAGCCACCAAGTGAAATACCAAGTTGCCGCAACGAAATTGCTTGCATTGCAGGCGATAGCGCTACCGTTGTATGCCACTTCCTTGAAAATCAATCCCCATACAGCCTGCTCCGATGCGCACGAAAGCATGGCAAAAGTTTGGTACGCGACGCAATGCCTCAGAGATGTCACGATTTCGGGTTTGACAACTCGCCCCATGCATACTGCCATAAAGAATGCGGCGCATGAAAAACTAAACAAAATCAGCGCTTTCTTCAGAGCGACCGGCTTAGGCGAGGCATGCTCGATGGAGCCGGTGAAGTGGACCAAACTTGTCAAGGAATACAACTTCAAGTAGGTCCCGCCACGGCAATGGATGCCGCCGACCTGCGCGCGCTGACTACCCTCGCGTATAAAGCGCACTGAACTGCGCGCGCAGTTCATCCGGTATCGCGCACGGCTTGCCGCTGTCGCGGTCGGCATATACATGCACCATCCGCCCGATCGCGGATGGTGCATCGTTTCCTTTCTCGAACAAGCCAATCTCGTATTGCACGCTCGAGTTGCCGATGCGCGCAACGCGCAAACCGGCGTCGAGGGTGTGCGCCAAGCGGCCGGCGAACTCGGTCGGCTCGACGCGCTGATCAACAACGCCTCGCTGTTCTTCCCGACGCCGCTGCGCTCGGCCGACGAGGAGCAGTGGCGGCGCATGATGGACACCAACTTGA
>JBPCXC010000282.1:0-4787 GCA_051008875.1 bacterium | reverse complement strand
GAGTTGGAACTGTTCGACGAGCCGACCACCAGCACCACGTCGCAGTCGCGCGCCAGTTTCTTGACCGCGTCCTGGCGGTTCTGCGTGGCGTAGCAGATGTCGTCCTTGCGCGGGCCTTCGATGGCGGGGAAGCGCTCGCGCAATGCGGCGATGATGATCGCGGTGTCGTCCATCGACAAGGTGGTCTGGCTGACATACGCCAACTTGCGCCGGTCGCACACCGACAAGCCGGCGACCTCTTCGACGCACCCGACCAGATGCACGCCCGAGTCGCATTGCCCCATCGTGCCTTCGACCTCAGGGTGCCCGGCGTGGCCGATGAGGATGATCTCGAGTCCGCGCGCGCGGTACTGGCGCACCTCCGCGTGCACTTTGGTGACCAGCGGGCAGGTGGCGTCGAACACCCGCAAGCCGCGGCGCTTGGCCTCGCGCCGCACCGCTTCGGACACGCCGTGCGCGCTGAAGATCACGGTCGCGCCGCGCGGCACATCGCCCAAACTCTCGACGAAGACCGCGCCCTTGTCGCGCAAGTCGGCGACCACGAAGCGGTTGTGCACCACCTCGTGGCGGACATAGACCGGCGCGCCGCATTTCGCCAACGCGCGCTCGACGATGCCGATGGCGCGCTCGACGCCGGCGCAAAAGCCGCGCGGATTGGCGAGCACGACTTGCATCGCCGAATCTTTCGTCGCGTCGTTGCGCATGGTTTGTTTCATCGTTGTCGGTGACGCGCGTCGCCACCGTCACCGCGCAAGATGTCAATCATCAACGCCGCCGCGCCGAGCGTGATCGCGCCGTCGGCGAGATTGAATGCGGGGAACTGCCAGCCGCCCCAGTGCAGCACGATGAAGTCGATCACATAGCGATGGCTGATGCGATCGATCAAGTTGCCGAGCGCGCCGCCGAGCACCAGCGCGAGTCCGAGCGACAGCAACGCGCCGCGCGACGGCACGCGCAGCAGCCAGATGAACAACGCCAGCGAGACCGCGCCGGCGATGCCGACGAAGAGATAATGCTGCCAGCCGCCGGCGTCGCTGAGCAGGCCGAACGCCGCGCCGCGGTTGAAGCCCAGCGCAAAGCGCAAAAACGGCAGCACCTCGACCGACTGCTCCGCCAAGCGCGCATACACGGCTTGCTTGCTCAACTGATCTCCGAGCATGACGGCGGCGGCGAGCAGCAAGCAGCCGGTGCAAGGTCGGTTGGCGCGGGTTAAGTTAGGGCGCATGAATCGAATCAACGTTCGGTTTGCGCAAGTATAACCTTGGCGGCGCGAATGTCTTGATGGATGCGCGCGATCAATGCGGCGTAGTTGTCGAACTTCTCCTCGTCGCGAATCTTGTCGACGAACTCGACGCACACGCGCCGGCCATAGGCGTCGCCGTCGTAGTCGAACAGATGCACCTCCAGCACATGCTCAGGCGCGCCGGCGCGCTGCACGCTCGGGCGCGTGCCGAGGCTGGCGACGCCGTCCAGCCGCGCGTCGCCGACGCCATCGACGGTGACCGCGAACACGCCGGCGAGCGCCGGGCGGTGGCGGATGGCGAGGTTGATGGTCGGCAGTCCCCATTGCCGTCCGCGTCCGTCGCCGCGCGTCACCCGGCCGGTGTGCGCATAGCGTCGCCCGAGCAGTCGCGCCGCTTGCGCTAGATCGCCGCTTCTAAGCAACTCGCGAATCCAAGTGCTGCTGACGCGGTGGTCGCGGTGTTGGACGGTGTCGAACAACTCGACTTCGTAGTTGCATTGCGGCGCCATTCGTCGCAGCAGATCGAAGTCGCCGGCGCGGCGCGCGCCGAAGCGGAAGTCGTCGCCGATCAGCAGATAACGCACGCGCAGCCGCCGCGCGAGGTATTCGCGCACGAAATGCTCGGCGTCGGTGCGCGCCAGCGCGCGGTTGAACTTGAGGCTGAGCATCACTTCGACGCCGCATTCGCGCAGCGCGAAAAACCGCGTCGGCGTGGTGGAGAGCCGCGCCACCGGCGAGTCGGCGCGGAAGTATTCCTGCGGATGCGGATCGAACGTCATAACCGCCGGTGGCAAGCGCCGTTTCTTCGCCTGCGCGGTCAACTCGCGCAAAATTTCGCGGTGGCCGATGTGCACCGCATCGAAGTTGCCGATGGTCAGCGCGCAGCCGCCGCGCGGCAGCGCGGGCGAGTCGATCGAGCGGATCAGTCGCATCGTCAACGCTCCTCGGCGACGCGCCACATCGCGCCGAGGCGCAGTCCCATCATGCGCAGCGCGGCGAAGTAGAATGCGCCGCCGAGTGCGACTTGCAGCAGCAATGCGCCGGCGCGTCGCCACACCGGCATCGTCGTCCATGCTTCGGCGTCGCCGCCGCTCCACCACAGCAGCGCGCCCATGCCGGCCGCCGCCGCGCACACCTTGAGCGCGAAGCCGCCCCAGCCGGGCTCGGGGCGATACGCGCGCTCCTGGCGCAGCGCGCGATACAGCAGCGCGGCGTTCAGATACGCCGCCAGCGAAGTCGCCAGCGCGAGGCCGACGTGCTTGAGCGGATAGACCAGCGCGAGGCACAACACGATGTTCGCGCCCATCGAGATCATCGCGATGCGCACCGGCGTCTTGGTGTTCTCGCGCGCGTAGAATCCGGGCGCGAAAATTTTCACCAGCACGATCGCGGTCAAGCCGAAGGCGAACGCGATCAAACTCGCCGCGGCTTGGCGCACGCCGTTCTCGGTGAAGGTGCCGTGGAAGTAGATGGTGGCGATCATCGGCGCGGCGAGCACGATCAGACCGACGCTGGCGGGCACGCAGATCAAGCACACCCAACGCGCCGCCCAGTCGAGGGTCTTGGAGAACGCCGCGTCCGAACCGCGCTGGCGCGACAGGCTCGGCAGGATCGCGGTGCCGAGCGCGATGCCGAACACGCCGACCGGGAACTCCATCAAGCGGTCGGAGTAATACAGCCAAGCGATGCTGCCGGTGGCGAGGAACGACGCCAGCAACGTGCCGACCAGCACGTTGATCTGCGCCACCGAGACGCCGAGGATCGCCGGCACGGTCAGCCGGAAGACGCGCGCTACGCCTTCGTGTGCGGCGCGGGCGACGGAATCGTCGGCGCGGGCGACCACGCGCGGGCGGATGGCGAGGCGTTCTTTGCGCAGGAATGGAATCTGGAACGCCAGTTGCGCGACGCCGGCGAGCGCGACGCCGAGGCTGAGCGCGATCGGCGCCGGCGGCAGTCGCGCGCCCGCGTCCGACAGCAGCAGCAATGCCGCGCCGATCAAGCACAGGTTGAGCAGGATCGGCGTCGCCGCCGGCGCGGCGAAGCGCCCGCAAGTGTTGAGCATGCCGGCGGACAGCGCGACCAGCGAGATGAAGAACAAGTACGGGAAGGTGATGCGGGTCGCGCTGACCGCGAGTTCGAACTTCTCCGGCTGCGCCAGGAATCCCGGCGCGATCAACGCCACCAACGCCGGCGCGGCGAGCACGCCGACCACCACTGCGAGCAGCAGCGCGAGTCCGAATCGGCCGATCAGCAACTGCAGGAATCGCGCGTTCTCGGCTTCGCTGCGGTGCATCCGATAGTCGGTGAACACCGGCACGAACGCCGCCGAGAACGCGCCCTCGCCGGAGATGCGGCGGAAGAAGTTGGGGATGCGCAGGGCGACGAAGAAGATGTCGGCGGCGGCGCGGTCGCCGAGCAGATGGGCGAACACGACGTCGCGCAGCAGCCCGGAGATGCGCGACAGCAAGGTCATCGAGCCGATGACCGAAGTGGATTGGATGAGTTTTTCAGACACGGTGGCGGCGGGCGGCTTGACTTTTATCCGCGGATTGGCGATAGTCGCGCGTCGCGTCGTTTGGCGGCGCATCCGAATCGCAAAGAGAAACGAGGAATCACCGTGGCCAATTCGCCCCAAGCACGCAAGCGCGCGCGCCAAAACAGCAAGCGCCGCGCGCGCAACATGAGCCAGCGCTCGTCGCTGCGCACCGCGATCAAGAAGTTCCTGCGCCTCGCGAGCGCGACCGACGCATCCGCCGAGCGCGACCAAGCCGTCGGCGCATACCGCGACGCCGCTTCCCGCATAGATCGCGCCGCGTCGAAAGGACTGCACCACAAGAACCGCGCCGCGCGGCTGAAAAAACGCCTGAACAATCGCCTGAAATCCCTCAACGCGTAACCCTCAACGCTTGATTGATTGACTGGCCGACGCGAACGACTCGCGCCGTCGCCAACGCGCACCGCGCGGCGTGGTTGAAAAAACGCCCGAACAATCGGCATCGAATTCCGCACCGCGCAACCCTCAACGTTTGTTTGGCTGACCGGCTGACGCGGTCGTCGTCGTCGCACCGCGCGCGGATTGACTAACCAAGCGAACGCCGGAAACAACCCGCTCGCCTCGGCGATTATATCGGCAACCTCGCAACCGCCGGTCGCCTCGTCCGTCGCGCGTCGCGCTTCGTCGCACACTTAAGTCAGCGCGATGTTGTCGCAGTGGATCAACTCGGTTTCGCCGCCGTAGCCGAGGATCGCCTCGATCTCGCCGCTCGGTCGTCCGGCGATGCGCGCGGCTTCCTCCGAGTTGTAGTTGACCAGCCCGCGCGCGACTTCGCGGCCACGTTGATCGACGCAGGTGATGATGTCGCCGCGGCGGAACGCGCCGACCACCGAGAGCACGCCGATCGGCAGCAAACTTCGGCCGGCTTCGCGCAACGCGCGCACCGCGCCGTCGTCGAGCACTACTTCGCCGTTGCCGCGCAGTTGTCCGGCGAGCCATTGCTTGCGCGCCGCCAGCCGCCCGGTGCCCGGCAGCAGCAAGGTGCCGACC
>JBPCXC010000281.1:0-10035 GCA_051008875.1 bacterium | reverse complement strand
CGTTCGGGCGGCGGCAAAAATGCGCGATCATATTACAGATTACCTCCTCTTGCTATTGCTCGCGCTGATCTGGAGCGCGTCGTTCCTGCTGATCAAGATCGGCGTCGGCAGCGTCGGCCCGATCACGCTGACCGCGTGCCGCATGTTCATCGCCACGCTGGTGCTGGCGTTGTGCCTCGCGCTGCGCCGCAGCGGCATTCCGCTGCATCGCCGCGCGCTGCTGTTGTATCTGGTGGTCGGCTTCCTCGGCAACACGCTGCCGTTCATCCTGATCAGTTGGGGCGAGACGCGCATCGACAGTTCGCTGGCGGCGATCATGATGGGCATCATGCCGATCGCGACCTTCGCGCTGGCGCATTGCTTCCTCGCCGACGAGCCGATGACCGCGCGCAAGACGCTCGGCGTGTGCCTCGGCTTCGGCGGGCTGCTGACGCTGGTCGGCTGGTCGGCGTTCGCCGGCGTCGGCGACGACGCGCTCGGGCAACTCTCGGTGCTCGCCGCCGCGGTCAGCTACAGCGTGACCACGGTGTTCATCCGCACCCAGCCGGTGTTCTCCGGCGTGCAGATGGCGACCGGCGTGACCCTCGCCGGCACGCTGACCAGCGCGCCGCTGGCGTTCTTGCTGGAAGACCCGCTGGCGATGACGCCGAGCGCGCAGAGCATCGAGGCGATCGTGCTGCTCGCGGTGTTCCCGACCGCGCTCGCCTCGCTGATCTACTTCCGCGTAATCCGCAACCTCGGCGCGACCACCTTCTCCCAACTCAACTACGCGATCCCGGTGCTCGGCAGTTTATGGGGCACGCTGCTGCTCGACGAACTGCTGCAAACGCGCATGCTGTTCGCCCTCGCGCTGGTGCTGGTCGGCGTGTATTTCATCCAACCGAGCACGCGACGCGACTGACGATTGCGCGCGCGAGTCATTCGCGCGCGGCGACCAACGCATTCGTTCACAAGTCATTCGCGCAAGCGAGTCGTTCACGCGCGATGCGACTAACGCATTCGCTAACGAGTCATTCACGCGCAAGCGCGATCGAGCATTGCGCCAGTTGCTCCAACTTCGCCAGCGCGGCGCCGCTGTCGAGCACCTCGCGCGCGCGCGCCACGCCGTCGGCGAGCGAATCACTTAAGTCGGCGGCGTAGATGGTCGCGCCAGCGTTGAGCGCGACCATGTCGTACGCACCGCCGCGTTTGCCGCCGAGGGCGATGCGAATCAACTTCAAACTCTCGCTGGAATCCGCCACCACCAAGTCGTCGAGCGGCGTCTCGGCGATGCCGAACTGGCGCGGCTCGATGCGGTATTCGCGGATCGCGCCGTCGCGGTATTCGGCCACCGCGGTGGCGGCGGCGATCGAGATCTCGTCCAAGCCGTCGTCCGAGCAGACCACCACGGTGTGCGCGCTGCCGAGTTGCGCGAACACCTCCGCCAACGGCCGCACCCAGCGCTGCGCGAACACGCCGACCAGTTGATGCGTCGCGCCGGCCGGATTGGTCAGCGGTCCGAGCAGGTTGAAGATGGTGCGCACGCCGATCTCGCGGCGCGGCGCGATCACGTGGCGGGTCGCGGCGTGATGGTTCGGCGCGAACAAGAAGCCGATGCCGCAACGCTCGATGCAAGCGCCGACCTGCCGCGGGTCGAGCGCGATGTTGACCCCGGCGGCCTCGAGCACATCGGCGCTGCCGGAGTTGCCGGTGGCGGCGCGGTTGCCGTGCTTGGCGACGATCGCGCCGGCCGCCGCCGCGACCAGCGCGCTGGCGGTGGAGACGTTGAACAACTTGGCGCCGTCGCCGCCGGTGCCGACCGAGTCGACGACTGGACCGACTGAACGAAAAGAAGGTGCGACTGGACGAAAAGAAGGTGAAGCCTCGGGCGACTCTGAAGATGGCGCCGCAACCTCCACCTTCGCCGCCAGTTCGCGCATGATGGTCGCCGCGCCGACGATCTCCTCGACCGTCTCGCCCTTGATCGTCAGCGCGATCAGGAACGCGCCGATCTGCGCCGGCGTCGCTTCGCCGCTCATGATCAAGCGCATCACCGCCTGCATTTCATCGCGCCGCAAGTCCTCGCCGGCGGCGAGGCGCCGGTGGGCGTCCGCTAAGTTCATCGGCGACTATCCAAGCGTCGCGCGACGCGGCGCGACTGAAGAAGCAAACTTATCGCGTGAAAACAAACTGACGCAGCGGCGACGCGGTCATTGCAGCAAATGCTCGCGCAGCAGTAGTTCGAAGTTGGTGGCGACGTTGCGATAGTTGTCGTCGCCGCAGCCATCGTAGCCTTGCGGGAAGTATACGCTGGCGGTGCGAATTTTTGCGGCTCCGGTGGAGCCCTCCCAGCGAAAGTGAATGCAGTTCCCAGCCCCTTTGCGGCAGCGAAGCGAGACCACTTCCGCATCGTGGCCCTCGTAACTGTAGTGGGTTTTTCGCGCGCGGTCGATGTCATGCAGCGGCGTGATCATCTTGGTTCCATCCTCATCGATGAGATTCAGCACGATGCGCGTCGGCTCGGCTGCATCATCGCGGACGATTTCAACCGACTTGTAGTAACTGCATTGGAGCAGCCCCTGCTCGATGATATCCAGTTTCTGCGCCAATGTGGAGTTCTGCGCATGCGCGGTCGCGCTGATTGCGCCAAGCGCACCGACGCCAAGCGCGACGATGCCAAGCGCGACGATGCCGATGAATCGATTCACGTGTTTGGTTTGCATGACTGGTCGCCTCCAACTCCGATGGTGTTGATGAATTATAGCACAACATCGCATCCACTTCAACTCGCCGCGTCGCGTTCACGCGCGCTGCGGCGACGCGGTCATTGCAGCAAATTCTCGCGCAGCAGGAGTTCGAACTGGGTGGCGACGTTGTGATAGTTGTCGTCGCCGCAGCCGGGGTAGTCTGTCGGGAAGAGTAAGTTGGCGGCGCTGATTCTTTTGTATTCGGTGAAGGCGTCCCAGCGAAATTGAACGCAGTTCCCAGGGACGTTGCGGCAGCGAAGCTCGATCACTTCATCGCCGTAGCTGCCGTAGCTCTTGCTGAATTTTCGCATGCGGTCGATGTGATGCAGCGGCACGAGTGTCCTGGTGCGATCCGGATCGACGAAATCGAGCACGATGTGCGTCGGATCTTCGTCGCGCACGAACTCCACCGACTGGTAGTAAGTGCATTGCAGCAGCCCCCGCTTGATGGTGTCCAGTTTCTGCGCCAAGGTGGTGTCTTGCGCGTGCGCGGTCGCGCTGATTGCGCCAAGCGCGAAGACGAGCGCGATGATGCCGATGAATCGATTCGCGTGTTTGGTTTGCATGATTGGTCGCCTCCGACTCCGATAACGTTGATGCATTATAACACAACATCGCATCCGCTTCCATTCGGCGCGTCCGACGACCAACTCGCTTCGCCGTATGCGAACAACGCCGGCGTGCCGCCGGTGTGGACGACGACGATGTGTCGGTGCTCGGCGCCGGCGCGGATTAAGTTGAACACGCACGAGAAGGTCTTGGCGGAATACACCGGGTCGGTCAGCAAGCCGGCGCCGGCGGCGAGCCACTTCAAGTCTTCGCGCACTTGCGGCGCGGCTTCGCCGTAGCCCGGCGCGAGCGCGGAATCATCCACCCAGATCGCCTCGTCGCCGAGCGCGTCCGGCGCGCCGAGCAACTCGATTAAGTCGGCGCAGCGTCGCGTCACGCGCGCGCGCTGCGCGGCGGCATCGCGGCGCACGCAGGCGCCGAGCACCGGGATGTCGCAGCCGAGCAGACGCAGCCCGACCAGCAAGCCGGCGTGGGTCAGTCCGCTGCCGGAGCCGAGCGCGATCAAGTCAACCGGCGCGCGCGCGGCGTCGATCTGGCGCGCGAGTTCAATCGCCGCGGCGACATAGCCGAGCGCGCCGAGCGGCGCGTGGCCGGCGCCGAGCGGGATGATGTACGGTCGCTTGCCGGCGGCGGCGAGTCGCTGCGCGATTTCGGCCAGCGCGCGGTCGGCGCCGTCCTCGTCCTCGCCGAGCGCGTATGAATGCAGTCGCGCGCCGAGCAATCGGTCGAGCAGCACGTTGCCGGAAGTTCGATACGCGCGCGATCGATTGTCCACGCGCGCCTCGAGTTGGATGTGGCATTCCATGCCGAGTTTTGCCGCGCCGGCGGCGAGCATGCGCATGTAGTTGGACTGCACCGCGCCGGTGCTGAGCACCGCGTCGCAACCTTCGGCGAGCGCCGCGCCGAGATAGAACTCGAGTTGCCGCGCCTTGTTGCCGCCCATCGCCAAGCCAGTGCAGTCGTCGCGCTTGACCGACCACGCGCAGCGCGCGAGCGCGTCCGGCAACGGCGTTAAGAGCAGCGGCTCCAACGGCGTCGGCGTATGCGCCAAACGCGCGCGCGGGAATCGCGCCAGCAACGCTTCGAGCGACTGCGCGGTCATGGGTTTCATCGGCGAACGCATCGGCGAATTGGGCGGCGGCTCATAGCGCCGAGTACAACAGATAGAGCGCGACGACGATCAGCACGCAGGAGATGATGCGCGCGAACACGCGCTCGGACAAGCGCGCCGACAAGCGGTCGCCGAGGTGGGCGCCGAGCAGCGCGACCGGCAGCAGATACAACGACGCGTTCAACGCGCCGGCGCCGATGCCGTCGAAGTAGCCCTGCAAGGCGAGCGCAGCGACGTAGGAGAACGCATACACGAAGAAGATGGTCGCGCGCACGGTCGCCTTGCCGGCGCCGACGGCTTGCAGATAGATCGCGATCGCCGGACCGGCCATCGCGATGGCGGCGTTCATCGCGCCGGACAACACGCCGGCGGCGACGGCGGGGAAGTCAGCGCGGGTGGCGGTGAGTGCGGCGGGCGTGGAATGTTGTGTTTTGATTGCGGTGTCATCATGCGCGTCATGCGCGTCGTGCGTCGAGTGTCGCGTTTTGATCGCAACATCGTCATGCACATCATGCATCGAACGCCGCGTCTTGATCGCCGTCGCGCCGAGCGCGATCAAGATGGTCGCGGCGACGGCGACTTGGATCGCGGCGGCGCTGGCGTGGAGGAAGAACGCGAGGCCGAGCGGGAAGCCGAGCAGCGAGCCGAGCAGCAGGTCGCGCGCGGTGCGGCGCGGCACGTCGCGCCACACCCGCGGCAACATCGCGGCGGTGATCGCGATGGTCAGGATCATCGCCAACTGCACCGCGTCGCGCACCTCGAGCAGCAGCAGATAGAACGGCAGCGTCAGCAGCGAGAAGCCGAGCCCGACCGCCGCCTGCGACACCGCACCGAGCGCGGTGACCGCGACCAGCAACGCCCACCATGCGAGCATCGTCTCCATCCGCGCGAATCAGCGCCGACGCATCAACGCAAAAACGCGAGCGGATCCTGCGGCTCGCCGTTCTTGCGGATCTCGAAATGCAGCATCGTGCGTTCGGCGCCGCTGTTGCCCGCTTTTGAGCGCGATGACCGCGGCCGAGAACATCACCATTCGAAGCATCGATTCCATCCGCGCAAACCCTCGCCGACGCATCAACGCAAAAACGCGAGCGGGTCTTGCGGCTCGCCGTTCTTGCGGATTTCGAAATGCAGCATCGTGCGTTCGGCGCCGCTGCTTCCCATCTGCGCGATGCGCTCGCCGGCGCGGACGCGCGCGCCTTCGGCCACCAGAATCTTGCGGTTGTGCGCGTAGGCGCTGAGATACGCCGGCGAATGCTTGACGATGATCAGTTTGCCGTAGCCGCGCAGCCCCTCGCCGGCATACACCACTTCGCCGGCGGCGGTGGCGTGGATCGGGCTGCCGGGCGCGCCGGCGATGGCGATGCCGTTGCGCCCGTTGGCGCGCGAGAACTTGCTGATCAACTCGCCTTTGGCTGGCCAACGCCATTTCGTCGGCGCAGCGGCGGAAGTGGAAGCGGCAGGTTGCTGGCGAGTGGTCGGCGCGGCGGGCTTCGGCTTCGGCGTGACCGACTGAGTCGCGACCGGCTTGGTCGCGACCGCGCTCGTGTTATTCGTCGCCGCGCCGCTCGACGGGCGCAGGCGCAAACGTTGCCCGGCGCGAATCGGATAAGGCTTGGCGAGGCGATTCCATTTCGCGATCTTGCGATGGTCGAGTCCGAAGTCCCACGCGATGCTGTACACCGAGTCGCCGGCGCGCGCGACCACCTCCGCCGGAATGATCCGCTGCGGCGACTTGTTGATCACCGGCGGCGCGCCGACGCCGCCAACGCATCCGCTCGCCAGCAAGCATAGCGCGACGACGGCGACCGCCACAACAGAAACCGCGAGCGAGCGAGCGACGGCGACTGCGCGCGCGATGACAAGCGCGCACGAGCGAGCGATGACGAACCCGCCCAGCGCAACCGCGACCGCGCGCGAAAAAACAATGCCGATCGCGCTCATCGCCACCACAAATATCCGATCGCGATCAGCGCGAGCGCGCTCCAGCCGATCGGCTCCATCCATTTCGCCAACGCTTGCTCGAGTCGCGCGCCGCCCCAGCGCAGCAGCGCGGCGACCAGGAAGAACTGCGCCGCGCGTCCGGCCAGCGACGCCAGCACGAACCACGGCAGCGACAGCCCGAGCAGCCCGGAGGCGATGGTGAAGATCTTGTACGGGATCGGCGTCACGCCGGCAAGCAGCACCAGCCACACGCCGTATTCGCCGAACCATTGTTGCATCTCGGCGAAGCGTTCGTTGGCGTGATAGAAGTTGATGATCGGCTCGCCGAGTTGGTCGAACAGGAAGTAGCCGATGCCGTAGCCGAACACGCCGCCGAGCACCGAGGCGACGGTGGCGAGCCGCGCCAGATGCCACGCGCGGCGGCGGTCGGCGAGCACCATCGGCGCGAGCATCACCGCGGTCGGGATCGGGAAGAACGAGGACTCGCAAAAACTCACCGCGGCGAGATAGCGCGCCGCGCGCGGGTGCCGCGACCACGCCATCACCCGGTCATACAACGGAGCGAACAACTTCATCGCGGGCGTGACTCCAAGTGCGACTTCGGTGGCGACTCCATGCGAAACTTCACGCGCGACTTCGGGCGCGGTGACTTCGCGCGCAACTTCGGCGACGACTTCGGGCGTGACTCGGCGCACGGTGACTTCGTGCGCAACTTCACGCGCGACTCCGTGCGCGAATCGGCGCGCGACTCCGTGCACAACTCCACGCGCAACCCCATCGACGACTCCACGCGCAACTCCATCAACGACGCATTCATTTCACACGCCCGTCCAGCATCGGCACAAAGCGCACCGCTTCGCGCAGTCGCTCGTCGAAGCCGCCGGGGGTGCGCGTGATCACGCGCAGGTGCTGCGCGTCCTGGTCACCGACCGGCACCACCAGCCGTCCGCCGAGCGAGAGTTGCGCCAGCAACTTGCGCGGCACTTCGCGCGGCGCGGCGGTGACCACGATGCCGTCGAACGGCTGGTTGCTCTCCCAGCCGAAGAAGCCATCGGCGTTCAGGTAACTGATGTTGCGATAGTTGAGTTCCGACAGCCGCGCCTTGGCTTGCGCGTGCAGCGACTCGATGCGCTCGATGGTGTACACCCAGCCGACCAGTTGCGACAGGATCGCGCATTGATAGCCGCTGCCGGTTCCGATCTCGAGCACCTTGCGCACTTCGATGCGGCTGTCGAGCACGATCTCGGTCATCAGCGCGACCACGAACGGCTGCGAGATGGTCTGCCCCTTGCCGATGGTCAGCGCATTGTCCTCGTATGCGCTGTGCGCCAGCGCCTCGTCGAGGAACAAGTGGCGCGGCGTGCGCTCGATCGCGGTCAGCACTTGTTCGTTGACGATGCCGCGCTGGCGCAGCCGCTCGACCAGCCGGCGACGCGTGCGCAGCGAGGTCATGCCGATGCCCTCGCGCTGCGCCGCGCTTAGGCGCTGCGGCGAAGTCATCGCGCCGCGCCGGCCTCCGCCAGCCACGCGCGCAGCGGCGCCAGCGCGCGGTGGCGCGTCATGTCGATCTGCAGCGGCGTGACCGAGACGCTGCGCGCGCGCACCGCGTCGAAGTCGGTGCCGAGACCGTTGTCGGCGCCGTCGCCGATGGTGCCGATGCGGTAGTAGCGCCGGGCGCATTCGGCGTCGGCGCGCGGCTGCTCGATGATCGGCTGCGACTGATGGCGCGCGCCGAGGCGGGTCGCTTGGAAGCCGCGCAAGTCCGCCGTCGCCAAGTCGGGCACGTTGATGTTCAAGATGGTGTCGCGCGGCAGCGGTCGGTCGCGCAGATGCAGCAGCATCCGCACCACCACCTCGGCGGCGGTGGCGAAGTGGCGCGCGTCGCCGTCGTTGTTGTCATCGTTGTTGTTGTCGCCGTCACCGTCGTCGTCATCATCAACGCCGTCGTAGTCGCTCGCCAGCGAGACCGCGATCGCCGGCAGGCCGAGGAATCGGCCTTCGATGGCGGCGGCGACGGTGCCGGAATAGATCACGTCGTCGCCCAAGTTGGCGCCGTGGTTGATGCCGGCGACGACCATGTCCGGCTGGAAGTCCAGCATGCCGGTGATCGCCAGATGCACGCAGTCGGCCGGCGTGCCGTCGACGCTGTAGAAGCCGTTTCGATTCGGCGACGGCGCGCGCGCCGGATGCTCGGTGACGCACAGCGTGCGGTGCAACGACAGCGAGTTGCTGGCGCCGCTGCAGTTCTGCTCGGGCGCGACCACGGTGACGGCGAAGCGCGCCGACAGCGCCTCGGCGAGCACGCCCAAGCCGCGCGCGCGACAGCCATCGTCGTTGCTCAGCAGGATGTTCATCGGCGGGGTTATACTACACCATCGCGCGCCCGCTTATAACCGTCACCGCCGCCGCGTCACCACCGTCGTCGCCATCGTCATCACCACCACCACCGTCGCCGCCATCGTCATCACCACCGTCGCCGCTATTACTCCCCTTCTCGTCATTCCCGCAGCCCCATTCTCGTCATTCCCGCAGTCTTTAAGCGGGAAAAAAACGCCGGGAGCGTTTTTTCGCGATGCGTTAGCGAGCCCGAAGGGCGAGTATCAGGGACGATACGAGCAATCTCTTTTCTTTTTTCGAACCATCACGCCAGCGTGAAGATCGCCGTGTTCGCTTCCATGATGCAGTCGTGATCCAGTCGTGAGCCAGTCCGGACATCCGAAGTTTCGGCTGGTGATGTGCATCCTGGTGCTCGCCAGCACGGCGAGCATCATGTCCACCGACATCTACGCGCCGAGCTTGCCCGACCTGCCGGCGTTGCTCGGCGCCGACGCGAGTTTGGTCAAACTCACCATCGGCTTGAACGTGCTGATGTTCGGCTTGGGGCAGATGGTGCACGGTCCGTTGTCCGACCGCTTCGGCCGCCGACCGGTGCTGCTGATCGCGATCGGCTTGTTCACCGCCAGCAGTTTCGCCTGCGCGCTGGCGCAGAGCATCGAGCAACTGATTCTCGCGCGCATGCTGCAAGGCTTCCTCGGCGCCGCCGAGGCGGTCATCTGCCTTGCGGTGTTCAAGGACTTGTTCGACGAGAAGCAGCAAGTGCGCGCGCTGGCGATCTTCGGCATGTCGATCGCGCTCGGTCCGGCGATCGCGCCGATCATCGGCGGCTATGTGCATGTGTGGCTCGGCTGGCGCTTCAACTTCCACTTGATCGGCGTGCTCGGCTTGGCGACCACCGCGCTGATCTGGAGACTGCTGCCGGAGTCGTCGTCGCCCGACCTCGGCGCGCTCGCGCCGCGCAGGGTGATCGCCAACTACCGCGCGCTGCTCGCCGACGCGCGCTTCGTCGCCTATGCCGGCATGGTCGGCGTCGGCATGGGCATCATCTACGCCTTCATCACCGGCGGACCGTTCATCCTGATCGAGCAACTCGGCGTGCCAACCGAGCACTTCGGCTATTACCAAGCGTTCATCGTCGCCGCGTATTTCATCGGCAGCCTCGCGGCGACGCGCGCGGTGCATCGCATCGAGACCGACCAACTGCTGCGCGCCGGACTGGTGCTGGTCGGGTTCGGCGGCGTGGTCTTCATCGCGCTGGCGGCGAGCGGCGCGATCAACGCCGCCACCTTCGCCATCGCCTTCGCGCTGATGACGCTCGGCTTAGGGCCGGTGTTCGCGGTCGCGCCG
>JBPCXC010000280.1:0-7306 GCA_051008875.1 bacterium | reverse complement strand
GGGCGTGGAGGCATACCGCAAGCAACGCAACGAGAACGAGAACGGCGTCTTGCTCCAAGCCGGAATAACTTGGTGAAGCGAGCACGCTCGTAAGCGCGAAGTGAGCGCGCCCGCCGCGCGATCATCGCTCACACCAAAGGCAAGCAAGCCTTCGGCTTGCCTCACTCGCGTTCGCGAGTGTGGATTCCCGCTTAACAGACTGCGGGAATGACGGCCTAGGGGAGGATTTTTGCGGGAAAAAACGCCGGGAGCGTTTTTTCGCGAACGCAGGCGAGCCCGAAGGGCGCGTATCAGGATGATACGCGCAAAGACGGCGGAGGAAGGTGAGTGCCGGGATGACGGCGGATGTCCGCGCGCAGGACGGCGCAGTCGTCGCCGGTGCGACGCAATCGTCGCGGACGCGGAGCATCGCCGCCACGCGCGCGGCGTTGAAACGCGGTCGCTTCGCGGGTAGAATGGGCGGCGTGATGAACCGCCGCGCCACGACCGACCGAACAGGGGGAAGCCGAATCTGGATTCCCCCTTTTTTTAAGAATCCACGGCGGGCGAAATCGTCGGCGAATCCACTGGCGAATCCGCAAACAAACCCGCAACCGCCAACCCCGACAACACCACCCCGCTCGACCGCGGCGCACTCAACCCGCCACCACCGGAGCGCGCGGTGACTCGTCCCGCGTTGCTCGCCCTCGCCGACGGCACGATCTTCCGCGGCGAATCGGTCGGCGTTGACGGCGAGGCAGTCGGCGAGGTGGTGTTCAACACCGCGATCACCGGCTATCAGGAAATCCTCACCGACCCGTCCTACGCGCGGCAACTGGTCACGCTGACCTATCCGCACATCGGCAACGTCGGCGCCTGCGCCAACGACCGCGAGTCGCGCCGCGTGTTCTGCGCCGGGCTGATCGTGCGCGACGTCCCGCGCCGGCACAGCAACTGGCGCGCGCATCGGAGCCTGCCCGACTATCTCGCCGACCACGGCGTGGTCGCGATCAGCGGCATCGACACGCGCCAACTGACCCGCCTGATCCGCATGCGCGGCGCGCAAAGCGGCTGCATCGTCGCCGGCGCGTCGCCGGACGCGGCGCGCGCACTCGCCGTCGCGCGCGCGTTCCCGGGCATCGGCGGAATGGACTTGGCGCGCGAAGTCAGCGTGGAGCAACCGTATTCATGGCACGAAGGCTGCTGGATCGCGCCCGGTGCGAACGACGGTGCGAACGACGACGGCGACGACGGCACGCGTGACACGAACGGCGACGGCGACACGCGTGGCATAGATGGCGACGGCACGCACGCGCGGAACGCTGTCGGCGTGCGCAAGAACGGCGACGCGTTCGGCACGAACACCGTCGGCATGCGCAAGAACGACGACGACAACGACGACTCACACGTCCACGACGGCTATGCCCAAGCGCCAACGCCGCAGTACAAAGTGGTCGCTTGCGACTATGGCGTCAAGCACAACATCTTGCGGATGTTGGCGGCGCGGGGGTGCGCGTTGACGGTGGTGCCGGCGCGGACCGGCGCCGATGACATTCTCGCGTTGCAACCCGACGGCGTGTTCTTGTCGAACGGTCCCGGCGATCCGCAGCCGTGCGACTACGCGATCGACGCCATCGGCGAACTCATCGCGCGGCGCATTCCGTTGTTCGGCATTTGCCTCGGGCATCAGTTGCTGGCGTTGGCGGGCGGCGCGCGCACCGAGAAGATGAAGTTCGGCCATCACGGCGCGAATCATCCGGTGCGCGATGTCGACAGCGGGCGGGTGCTGATCACCAGCCAGAACCACGGCTTCGCGGTGCAGGAGTCGTCGCTGCCGGCGCGGCTGCGCATCACCCATCGCTCGCTGTTCGACGGCAGCATCCAGGGGCTTGCGCTGCGCGATGCGCCGGCGTTCTCGTTCCAGGGGCATCCCGAAGCGAGTCCCGGTCCGCATGACATCGGGCATTTGTTCGACCGCTTCATCGCGCTGCTCGACGCGGCGCGGGAGCGTCCCTGATGCCGAAGCGCGACGACATCGAGTCGGTGCTGATCATCGGCGCCGGCCCGATCATCATCGGCCAAGCCTGCGAGTTCGACTACTCCGGCGTGCAGGCGTGCAAGGCGCTGAAGGAGGAAGGCTATCGCGTGGTGCTGATCAACTCCAATCCGGCGACGATCATGACCGACCCGGACTTCGCCGACGCCACCTACATCGAGCCGATCGACTGGCGCACCGCGGCGATGGTGATCGAAGCCGAGCGTCCCGACGCGCTGCTGCCGACGATGGGCGGGCAGACCGCGCTGAACTGCGCGCTCGATCTGCATCGCCACGGCGTGCTCGAGCGCTTCGGCGTGGAGATGATCGGCGCCGACCGCGACGCGATCGACAAGGCCGAAGACCGCCAGTTGTTCCGCCGCGCGATGCACGCCATCGGCCTCGACACGGTGCGCGGCGACATCGCGCATTCGCTCGAGCAGGCGCGCGCGGCGTTGGCGGCGACCGGCTTCCCGGCGATCATCCGCCCGTCGTTCACCCTCGGCGGCACTGGCGGCGGCATCGCCTACAACGCCGAGGAGTTCGAGCAGATTTGCCAGCGCGGACTGGAGGCGTCGCCGACCGGCGAGTTGCTGATCGAGGAGAGCATCCTCGGCTGGAAGGAGTTCGAGATGGAGGTGGTGCGCGACCGCGCCGACAACTGCATCATCGTCTGCTCGATCGAGAACTTCGACCCGATGGGCGTGCACACAGGCGATTCGATCACGGTCGCCCCGAGCCAGACGCTCACCGACCGCGAGTACCAGCACTTGCGCAACGCGTCGCTACGCATCATGCGCGAGATCGGTGTGGAGACCGGCGGCTCGAACTGTCAGTTCGCGATCAACCCGCGCGACGGACGGATGATCATCATCGAGATGAACCCGCGGGTGTCGAGATCGTCGGCGCTGGCGTCGAAGGCGACCGGCTTCCCGATCGCCCGCGTCGCGGCCAAACTCGCGGTCGGCTTCACCTTGGACGAGTTGCGCAGCGACATCACCGGCGGCGCCACGCCGGCGTCGTTCGAGCCGAGCATTGATTATGTCGTCACCAAAGTGCCGAGATTCGACTTCGAGAAGTTCCCGCAGGCGGACGCCGCGCTGACCACGCAGATGAAGTCGGTCGGCGAGGCCATGGCGATCGGCCGCACCTTCCAAGAGTCGTTGCAAAAAGCGCTGCGCTCGCTCGAGACCGGCGCCGACGGACTGGATGAAGTCGCCAGCGCCGACGACGAAGACTCGCTCGCCGCGCGTTTGCGCGTCGCCGGCGCGATGCGACCGTGGCATTTGGCCGAGGCGTTGCGGCGCGGCTGGAGCGTCGAGCGCGTCCATTCCATCTGCCGGATCGATCCGTGGTTCCTGCATCAAGTCGCCGAGTTGATCGCCGTCGAGTCCGAGATCGCCGCCTGCGAACTCGCCGAGGTCGCGCCGCAAGCACTGCGCGGATGGAAGCGCAAGGGCTTCTCCGACCGACGCATCGCGCGCTTGCTGCGCGACGACTCATCCAACGCGACCGACGACGACTCATCCAACACAACCGAGACGGACGAGCGCGCGGTGCGCGAACTGCGTCATCGCCACGACATTCATCCGGTATTCAAGCGAGTCGATTCCTGCGCCGCCGAGTTCGACGCCGCCACCGCTTATTTGTACTCGACCTACGAGAGCGAATGCGAAGCCGCGCCGAGCGCGCGGCGCAAGATCATCATCCTCGGCGGCGGGCCGAACCGCATCGGCCAGGGCATCGAGTTCGACTATTGCTGCGTGCACGCCTCGATGGCGTTGCGCGCGGACGGCTTCGAGACCATCATGGTCAACTGCAACCCGGAGACCGTGTCGACCGACTACGACACCTCCGACCGGTTGTACTTCGAGCCGCTGACGTTGGAGGACGTGCTCGAGATCGCGCGCGTCGAACGCCCCGACGGCGTGATCGTGCAATACGGCGGGCAAACTCCGCTGAAACTCGCGCGCGCGCTGGCGCAGGCTGGCGTGCCGATCATCGGCACTTCGCCCGACTCGATCCATCAAGCCGAAGACCGCGCGTTCTTCCAGCGGCTGTTGCATCGCCTCGGCCTGCGCCAGCCGCCGAACCGCACCGCCACGCGCGCCGCCGAAGCGCTCGCGTTGGCCGACGAGATCGGCTATCCGCTGGTGGTGCGCCCGTCGTATGTGCTCGGCGGGCGGGCGATGGAAGTGGTGCAAGGCGCCGACGACTTGCGCGACTACATGGACTCCGCGTTGCGCGCGTCGTTCGACTCGCCGGTGCTGCTCGATCGATTCCTCGACGACGCCATCGAGGTCGACGTGGACGCGGTGTGCGACGGCGAGGAAGTGTTGATCGGCGGCATCATGGAGCACATCGAGGAGGCCGGCGTGCATTCCGGCGACTCGGCGTGCTCGCTGCCGCCGTTCAGTTTGAGCGAGTCGCTGCAGCACGAGTTGCGCCGGCAGACGCGCGCGTTGGCGCTGGCGCTCGACGTGGTCGGGCTGATGAATGTGCAGTTCGCGATCCAATCGCAGGCGAGCGACCAAGCGCGCATCTATGTGCTCGAGGTCAATCCGCGCGCGTCGCGCACGGTGCCGTTCGTGTCCAAGGCGAGCGCGCGCGCGCTGGCGAAGATCGCGGCGCGCTGCATGGCCGGCGTGACCTTGTCGCAGCAAGGTTTGGACACGCAAGACGCGCCGCGCGCGCCGTCGTTCTACTCGGTCAAGGAGGCGGTGTTCCCGTTCATCAAGTTCCCCGGCGCCGACCCGGTGCTCGGCCCGGAGATGAAAAGCACCGGCGAGGTGATGGGCATCGGCGCCAGTTTCGGCGAGGCGTTCGACAAGGCGCAGCGCGCCATCGGCCTCGGCATCCCGCGCCGCGGACGCGCCCTGCTCAGCCTCAAGACCGACGACCAGCGCGACGCGGTCGGCGTCGCGCGCGCGCTGTCGGACGCCGGCTTCGAACTCGCCGCGACCGAAGGCACCGCCGCCGCGCTCGCCGCCGCCGGGCTGCGCGTCGAGCGCGTCAACAAGGTCAAGGAGGGCCGCCCGCATGTGGTCGACCGCATCAAGAACGACGAGTTCGACTTGATCATCAACACCACCGCCGGCAAGCAGAGCCTGAAGGATTCCTATACAATCCGCCGCCAAGCGTTGCTGCACAAGGTCACCTACTTCACCACCCTGGCCGGCGCCAAGGCCGCGGTGGAGGCGCTCAAGTCGGCGAGCGAAATCAGCATCAACCGCCTGCAGACTTTGCATCAACGCATCACGGTTGATCGCGATTGAGTTGATCGCATCGTGCGATTAAGTTAATCGCGTCGCGTGATTGATCGCGTTTGAATTGATCGCGTCGATTGCATCGCGCGATTGATCGTGATCGAGTCGATCGCGTCGCGCATCCGGCGGCGCGCGTTTGGCGACGCGTCGCGCGCGGCGCGATTTCCCACTGACGCCTAAGTCGAACAGAAATGAACACCGAGCGAGTGGTTTTGACCAGCGAGGGCGCGCAGCGGCTGCGCGGCGAGTTGAAGCGGCTGAAGAGCGTCGATCGCCCCAAGGTGATCGAGGCGATCGCCGAGGCGCGCGCGCACGGTGACCTCTCCGAGAACGCCGAATACGACGCCGCCAAGGAGCAGCAAGGCTTCATCGAGGCGCGCATCGGCGAGTTGGAGTCGAGCCTGTCGGTCGCCGAGGTGATCGACCCGACGCGCATCGGCGGCGACGGCCGCGTGGTGTTCGGCGCCACGGTCGAGTTGCACGACGCCGACAACGACAGCGAAGTCGCCTATCAACTGGTCGGCAACCTCGAAGCCGACCTCGGCCACGGCCGCATCTCGATCCGCTCGCCGATCGGCCGCGCCTTGATCGGCAAGCACGAAGGCGACGAGATCGAAGTCGACGCCCCCGCCGGCAAGCGAACGTACGAAATCCTAAAAGTCCGCTATGGGTAAGTCGATGGCCGACGCGCGGAAGTTGCGCGCGGCGGTGCATGGAAGAATGATTCGGTCGGTTGGCGCGATGCGCGACGACTCCACTGACGATGTGATGCGCGATGATTCCATTGACGGTGCACGGGACGATAGATTTGCGCGCGGCAATGCGCGATACGATGAAGACGCGCGCGGCGACGCGATGCGCGACATCATAATTCCATCTGCGATGCGCGCAACGATGAAGTCACGCACGGCGATTCGCGGCAGAATGATTCGGTCGGCGGCGCGATGCGCGATGCGATGAAATTGCGCGACGCGATTCGCGACATGACGATCCCACCAACGCCGCGATGAAGCCGATCGACATGCTGATGGCGGTCGCCGTGGCGGCGTTGTGGGGCATGGGATTCGTCGTCGCCAAGGCGGGCATGAGCCACTTTCCGCCGATCTTCCTGATGGCGTTGCGCTTCGCCGTCGCCGCGCTGTGCCTGCTGTGGTTCTTCCGCGCGCATTGGGCGTTGCTGCCGCGGATGTTCGCGATCGCGCTGGTCGGCGCGACGCTGCAATACAGCCTGACCTTCACCGGCCTCGCCGGCATCGACGTGTCCACCGCCGCGCTGCTGATCCAACTCGAGGTGCCGTTCGGAATCCTGCTGGCGTGGATCGTGCTGCGCGACCGTATCGGACTGCGCCAAGCGAGCGGCATCGCGCTGGCGTTTTTCGGCATCGTCCAGATCGTCGGCGCGCCGAGTTTGTCGGACAGTTTGACGCATGTCGCGCTGGTCATCGGCGGCGCCTTCTCGTGGGCGATCGGGCAGATCATGGTCAAGCGCCTCGGCCAAGTCGGCGGCTTCGCGCTGACCACTTGGATGGCGGTGATGGCGACGCCGCAACTGCTGATCGCATCGGCGTTGCTCGAGAGCGGCCAACTCGCCGCGCTCGCCAGCGCATCGCTCGAAGCCTGGGCCGCGGTCGCCTACCTCGGCTTGGGCATGACCGTGCTCGCCTACGCGATGTGGTACCGCCTGCTCGGACTGTATCCGCTCAGCCGCGTGATGCCGTTCCTGCTGCTGCTGCCGCTGACCTCGCTCGCCGGCGGCATCCTCTTCCTCGACGAACACCTGACCGTCCCGATCGCCATCGGCGGAGTATGCATCCTAACCGGCGTCGCGATCATCAACTTGCGACTGCGCGCGACGGATTGATTTCGCGCTTGCGCGCGGCGGCGGGTTGATCGCGCTGCCTATGCGCGCCCTTCGGGCTCGCTACCGCAAGTGGCTTAGCCAACGCTCGCGCAACACCAACAAACAACAATCCCCCCGCCCCCCCGCCGTCATTCCCGTAGTCTGTTAAGCGGGAAAAAATCGCCT
>JBPCXC010000279.1:0-3563 GCA_051008875.1 bacterium | reverse complement strand
CCGCAGACGGTGATGAAACTCGGCTGGGCGGTCGGCAGCGTGCTTGCCGATGCTTCTTCCGACAATGCCACCGGCGCCACCGCCGGCGACAAGATATTGATCGGCAAGGACACGCGCGTCTCCGGCTATCTGCTCGAATCCGCGCTCGAAGCCGGCATCGCCGCCGCCGGCGTCAACATCTGCTTCCTCGGTCCATTGCCGACCCCGGCGATCGCCTATCTCACCCGCACCGCGCGCGCCTGCGCCGGCATCGCCGTCAGCGCCTCGCACAATCCATACCACGACAACGGCATCAAGATCTTCTCCGCCGACGGCGCCAAACTCGACGACGACATGGTCGCGCGCATCGACGCCAAGATGGCGCAGCCGATGGGCTGCGTCGACTCGAGCCGACTCGGCAAGGCCGAGCGACTGAACGACGCGCAAGGACGCTACATCGAGTTCTGCAAGAGCACGCTGCCGCCGCGGCGCGTGTTCGCCGGCATCAAGGTGGTGGTCGACTGCGCCCACGGCGCGGCGTATGAAGTCGCGCCGCGCGTGCTCGGCGAGATGGGCGCCGAGGTGGTCGCCATCGGCAACGCGCCGGACGGCTTCAACATCAACCGCGACTGCGGCTCGACCGACTTGCGCGCGCTGCGCGCGGCGGTGCTCGAGCACCGCGCCGACCTCGGCATCGCCTTGGACGGCGACGCCGACCGCGTGCTGATGGCGGACGCCGACGGCGAGCGCATCGACGGCGATCAAATCCTCTACCTGCTCGCCGAGCGCCGGCGCGAACGCGGCGCGCTTGGCGGCGTAGTCGGCACGGCGATGACCAACTTAGGTCTGCAGCGCGCGCTCGAGCGCATGGACATTCCGTTCGCGCGCGCGCAAGTCGGCGACCGCCACGTGCACGCGATGCTCGCCGCGCGCGGCTGGCTGCTCGGCGGCGAGACCTCCGGCCACATCATCTGCCTCGACAAAAGCACCACCGGCGACGGCATCATCGCCGCGCTGGAGACGCTCGACGCGATGGCGCAGACGCAACGAAGTTTGCGCGAGTTGGTCGCCGCGCTGACCATCTACCCGCAACGCCTGATCAATGTGCCGGTCGAAGCCGACGCCGCCGCAGTCGCGTCCGACGCGCAAGTCGCGCGCGCGGTCAGCCGCGTCGAACGCGACTTAGGCGACGCCGGTCGCGTGGTGCTGCGCGCGTCCGGCACCGAGCCGCTGGTGCGGGTGATGATCGAAGGCGAGTCGCGCGCGCGCGTGGATGAACTGGCTACGCTGCTCGCCGATGCGGTGCGCGCGGCGGCGGCGTGAGTCGGCGTGCGTTTGATTCATCGCGCAACGTGGTTGCATAAACCACGCCGCGCGTTGGTGCCGGGAGTCGGAGTCGAACCGACACTGGGTTGCCCCAACCAAATTTTGAGTCTGGCGCGTCTACCAATTCCGCCACCCCGGCCCGCGCGCTAACATAAGCATTTTCGCGCGCCGATGCAACCGCACGGTCGCGCGCGAGTCGCCATCGCCATGCAAACCGATTCATTCGACTACCCGCTGCCGCCGTCGCGCATCGCGCAGTTTCCGGCGCGCGAGCGCACCGCCAGCCGGCTGCTGCAAGTCGGCGCGAACCTGACCGCGCATCGCTTCGCCGACTTAAGGAAGTTGCTGCGCGACGGCGACTTGCTGGTCGCCAACGACACGCGCGTGGTGCCGGCGCGATTGTTCGCGACCAAGCCGAGCGGCGGGCAAGTCGAAATCCTGCTCGAGCGCATCCTCGACGCGCGCGTCGCGCTGGTGCAGTTGCGCTCGCCGAAGCCGATTCGCGCGCGCCAGAAACTCATCGTCGCGCACAGCGAACTCGTCGTGCGCGAGCGGCGCGAGCATTTCTTCGTGCTCGACGCCGACGCCGATTTGGCGGAGTTGTTCCGCGCGCATGGCGTCACGCCGCTGCCGCCGTACATCAAGCGCGCCGCCGACGCCGACGACACCGACGACGTGAGGCGCTATCAGACCGTGTATTCGCGCGCCGACGGCGCGGTCGCCGCGCCGACCGCCGGGCTGCATTTCGACCGCGCGCTGATCGCCCGCTTAGCAACCGAAGGCGTCGGCTGGGCGACCGTCACCTTGCACATCGGCGCCGGCACCTTCCAGCCGGTGCGCGCCGCCGCGCCCGCCGAGCACCGCATGCACCGCGAATGGATCGAAGTCGGCGCGTCCGCCTGCGCGCAAATCAACGCGACCAAACGCCAAGGCGGACGCATCGTCGCCGTCGGCACCACCGTCGTGCGCGCACTCGAAAGCGCGGCGCGTGCGTGTTGTTCGATGGATTGCGAGTCGGACGAATCGAACAAGTCGAACAAGTCAAACGAAACGAACGAGTCGCATGATTCGAACGCATCGCCATTGCAACCATTCCGCGGCGACACCGACTTGTTCATTCTCCCCGGCTTCCGCTTCCGCGCGGTGGATGCGTTGATCACCAACTTCCACTTGCCCAAGTCCACGCTGCTGATGCTGGTCTGCGCGTTCGCCGGCACCGAGCGAGTCATGCGCGCCTACCGCCACGCCGTCGCCAACGACTTCCGATTCTACAGTTACGGCGACGCGATGTTCGTCGAGCGCGAGCGCGACCGAGCGCGAAATCGCCGATGAAGTTCACCCGCTTGCGAACGCGCGGCAAAGCCCGCCTCGGCGAGTTGAAGTTTGCGCGCAGAGACGAAGGCGTTGCGGTCGAGACGCCGGCGTTCATGCCGGTCGGCACCGCCGGCACGGTCAAGGGGCTGACGCCGGAGGAGGTCGCCGGCGCCGGCGCGCGGATGATTCTGGGCAACACGTTTCATCTGATGCTGCGCCCCGGCGTCGAGGTGATCGAGGCGCATGGCACGCTGCACGACTTCATGCATTGGCGCGGCGCGATCCTGACCGACTCGGGCGGCTTCCAGGTTTGGAGTCTGGCGCGACTGCGAAAACTCAGCGAGCGCGGCGTCGCCTTCCGCTCGCCGTTCGACGGACGCGAAGTGTTCTTGGGTCCCGAGGAGTCGATGCGAATCCAAGCCGCGCTCGGCGCCGATGTGGCGATGGCGTTCGACGAATGCACCGCGTATCCGTGCGCGTTGGAGGCGGCGCGCGAGTCGATGCTGCGCACCACGCGCTGGGCGGCGCGCTGTCGCGAGAGTTATCGCGGCGACGGCGCGTTGTTCGGCATCGTGCAAGGCGGAATGCATCGCGACTTGCGCTTCGAGTCGCTGCGCGGCTTGCGCGAAATCGGCTTCGACGGCTACGCCCTCGGCGGGCTGTCGGTGGGCGAGCCGAAGGCGGAAATGCTGCGCGTGCTGAGCGAAGTCGCCGACCAAATGCCGGCCGACAAGCCGCGCTATCTGATGGGCGTCGGCACGCCGCGCGACTTGGTCGACGGCGTCGCCGCCGGCATCGACTTGTTCGACTGCGTGCTGCCGACGCGCAACGCCCGCAACGGCTGGCTGTACACCGCCGACGGCGTGGTCAAGATCCGCAACGCCGCGCATCGCATGGACACCAAACCGATCGACCCCGCCTGCGCCTGTCACACTTGCCGAAAC
>JBPCXC010000278.1:0-3415 GCA_051008875.1 bacterium | reverse complement strand
ATTGCGCGAACTCGTCGGGAACGATCTGCTCGGCGTCGCCGAGGCGGTTGCTCTCCAGATACTCGGCCAGATGCTGCTCGAGGAACGCCTCGTCGTAGTACAGCGGCTTGGGGTGCGCGCGGGCGCGCTCGATCAAGGTCTGCTCCATGTCGTCGTCGGCGCGCAGATACAGCACCACGGTCTGCGCCGACAGCGCGCTCCAGCATTCGTCGTCGCTCAACTCGCACACGCTGCCGCCGGCGTCGTTGAGGAAGTTCGGGTAGCCGTAGATGTCGCGCGCCTTGGCGATGAAGTCGCCGACCTCGCGCATCGCGCCGATCTCGGCGGCGCGGAACAGCCGCTGGCGTCGCTTGAACTCGTCCACGCTCAGCCCGCCGAGTTCGGCGCTGCCGATCTTGCCGAGGAAATGCGAGACGATGCGCAGGTCGTTGATCGCGATGTTGTTGCGGATGTAGATCAAGTCGCGGCGGAACAGGTCGCGGAAGAACGGCTGCTCCATCGCCTTGCATTTGATCGAGTCGCGGATCGGCTCGCTCAGGTAGCGCGTGCCGATGCGGTAGTCGCCGGAATAGTGGAACCAGTTGTCGCGCGACGGGATGTGCGCCAGCGTGGTCTTGCCGACGCCGGACATGCCGAGCAGCGTGACCGCCTTGTTCGGCCAGCGCCTGAATTCATCGCAGGTCTTCTTCATCGCCGGGTTGGCATACGATCTTGGTTCGGTGCGCGCGCCGACGCCGGCGCGGTGTCGGTGTCGAGCGAGCGTATTCTACACCAACGCCAGCAGCACGATCGCGCCGAGCGCGATGCGATAGAGCACGAACGGCAGCAGGCTGTGGCGGCGCAGGAAGATCAGGAAGCCGTGGATGCAAAGCAGCGCGACCGCGCCCGACACCGCGACCGCGAACAGCATCAAGTCCCAGCGCGCGGCGCCGCCGTGCGCGATCAGTTCGCGCGTCTGCCACAGCCCGGCGAGCGCGATCACCGGCATCGCCAGCAGGAACGAGAAGCGCGCCGCGGCTTCGCGACTCAGCCCCATCGCCAGCGCGGCGGAGATGGTGACGCCGGCGCGCGAGGCGCCGGGGATCAACGCCAGCACTTGCGCGCAGCCGATCACCACCACGTCCTTCCAGTTCATCTGGTCGATGCCGCGCCGCTTCGCGCCGAGCCAGTCGGCCAGCCCGAGCAACGCGCCGAAGCCCGCGGTCGCGCTCGCCACCGCGACCGGATGGCGCAGCGCGCCGGCGACCCAGTCGTGCAGTAACACGCCGGCGAGTCCGATCAACACGGTGGCGAACAAAATCGCCCACGCCAGTTTGCTGTGCGCGGTCGCCGCGCCGCCGGCGACGTTGGCGAGCCAGTCGCCGATGAGCCGGCGCACCTCGGCGCGGAAATACACCACCACCGCGATCAAGGTGCCGACATGCGCGGCGACGTCGAACGCGAGCCCTTGGTCGGCCCAGCCGAACAGCCGCGGCGCGAGCGCCAGATGCCCGGAACTGGAGATCGGCAGGAACTCGGTCAGCCCTTGCAGCAACGCCAGAAAGAATGCTTGCAGATACTCGTCCATCGCGTGGGTTGGATTAGCGGCGAGTCGATTCGCGCGGCGTAAATGTCGTGGTGGTTGCAAACATCGCACTCATCGCAAACTCCCACTGCGGTCGTGCAGCGAGAAGCCGCTGAGCGCGCGGCGGTAGTTGCGGCGCAGCGCGATGACCTTGAACAACTCGCCCATCTCATGCGGCAAGGTCAGTTGCTTGATCTGCCGCGCGGTCGCCTGCGCTTGTTGCCGCGCGTGCGCGTCCGACTCGGCCGCGCGCTGACGTTGCGCGAGCAAGTCAAGCGCGCCGAGCGACAGCAGGAACGCGCCCTGCGAAGCGAAGCCGGCCAACTCCAGCGAAGTCTCGCGCGCCGCGTCGGCGATCGCGGTGAAGTCGATGTGCACCGAGATGTCCTGCAGTCCGGGATGGAAGAACGGGTTGTCGTGGGCGACATGGCGATAATGACACATCAAGGTGCCGTCGCGGCGCTCGGGATGATAGAACTCGCCGCGCGGGAAACCGTAGTCGAGCAGCAACGCGACGCCGGTGTTCAGATGCGCACCGAGCGCGCGCGTCCACGCCTCGGCCTGCAACCCGATCTCGCCGCGATACCCCGGCGCCAACCCATACGGCGCGAGTCGTTGCTGCAACGCGACGTCCAACGGCTTGTCGCCGATAGTCCAGTGGAAGGTAGTGTTGTCGTCGTCACCGCCACCGTCACCACTCGCGCTTGCTTCGTCGCCGTCGCGACTCACGCCGACGCCGAGCGGCATTGCTTCGCCGTTGCGGTTGATTTCGAATCGTGTCGTCGGCATCGCGTCGAGCACTTCGTTGGCGAGGGCGACGCCGTCGAAGCCGTTCGGCGGGAGGCGGTCGAGCCAGTGCGCGCGTTGGCTAAGCGCGCCGCAGCGCTCGGCGATGACGGCGCGTTGGCGCGCTTGCAACTCGGCGCTGGTTTCGATGATGCAATAGCGTCGCGGTGGTCGGCCGATCTCGTCCATCGCCAGCAGCATCTCGGCGGCCAAGTCGCCGTTGCCGGCGCCGAACTCGACGATGTCGCCGTGCCCGATCGCGTCGAGCACTTCGGCGCATTGCCGCGCTAGGCAGCGCGCGGCGACGTCGCCGAGCATCGGCGCGGTGACGAAATCGCCGCCGGCGCCGAACTTCGCCAGCGCGCCGCTGTAGTAGCCGAGTCCGGGCGCGTGCAGCGCGTGTTGCATGAAGCGGTCGAAGCCGATCCAGCCGCGCGCGGCGATGTCGTCGCGGATGCGCGCGCTGACCGCGCGCGAGCGTCGCCGCAACGCGGGCTCGGGCGGCGGCAGCATCGGGTCGGCGGGCATGGTCGGTCGCGGTCGGCGGGTTCGGCGGTCAAGGGTCAAGGTTCGCCGGTCGCGGTTCAAGGTTCGCCGGTCAAGGTTCAAAGTTCGCCGGTCAAGGTTCAAAGATGATAGGATCGAAGTCGATCAAGTTGAAACGCGCGGCGTCGCGGTGACGCAACGACGCAACAGCGATCGACAGACCGATTATGGCCAGTTTGCAGGACAAAGTCGCGCTCATCACCGGCGGCTCGTGGCGCATCGGCGCCGCCACCGCGCGCAGGCTGCATCGCTGCGGCATGAAGTTGGTGATCCATTATCGCCGCAGCGCCGACGAGGCCGAAGCGTTGCGCGCCGAGCTGTGCGCCAAGCGTCCCGACTCGGTGATGCTGATCCGCGGCGATTTGGAAGAGATCGCCAAGGTCAAGAACCTGGTGCGCCAAGCGGCCGGCGAACTCGGTCGGCTCGACGCGCTGATCAACAACGCCTCGCTGTTCTTCCCGACGCCGCTGCGCTCGGCCGACGAGGAGCAGTGGCGGCGCATGATGGACACCAACTTGA
>JBPCXC010000277.1:0-14821 GCA_051008875.1 bacterium | reverse complement strand
TCGCGATAGCGCGCGAGTTTGCGAATCTCGTTGCCGTGCAAACTGGTGCTGTATCGCTCGATCGCTTCGCACAGCGCGCCGGCGCGCGCCGACGCGGGCGTGGTTCCCTTGCCGGCATTGCGCATGCGAGTGCTCATCATCGCCATCAAAACCGAATCGCTGCGGGTCGCGATGTTGTTCCCCGACTCGGATATGAAGCATGAGTCGTCAACCGGGTTTTGCAGATCGTCGAGCACATCCACCACGCCGGTGTAAGCGTTGTTGAGATGACGATAGTCGGAGAAAGTCCGCTCCGGCGGCTTGATGCGCCAGCCGCTGCTGACATAGCGAGTGCCGGTCTGCGCGTCGTCGAGTTCGATCGCGGCGAGTTCGCTCGGCGGTGCTTCGCCGCAGACCGCGCATACCGGATTTTTGTTGACCAAGTGCCAGCCGGACTGATCGGCGACTTGATCCGACACCCAAGTCGAAGATGCGAATCGAGACGCCGCAACTCCGTCGACTTCGGCGTGCAACAGATGCCGCGCGATCGCAAGCGCGATGCGATACGCGCTGGCGCGCAGCGCCGCGGAATGCATCGCCGCGGCGGGCCGCGGCGCGTCGCCGGTCTGACGATATTTCGCTTGCTCGATCTGGCGGCTATGCTCGATTCGCTCCGCCAAGCACCGCCAGCAAAAGTCGCGCGCCATATGCGGCTTCGCTTCGGTTTGCTCGGATGCGTCTTGCTCGGACGCGGCTTGATTGAACACCGGTCCGGCTTGATGCACCGCGCCGCTTAGTTGCACCGGCAGCCACGCGCGCCCCGCTTGCCAGTAATCGCGATTGACGCGCGCGAGCGACTCCTGCAGATAGTCGTCCACCACCACCGCGGTCAAGGTCGGCTCGTTGCCATTGCCGGATGCGACGCGCAGGCCGAGGTCGTTCAGCATCGCGACCAACGCCTGCTGGCAGTCCGCCGACTGCGCTTGGTTGACCACTGCGATCCGCGACTGGCTCAAGACCGACTCGACCAAGGCGGGCGTGTACCCGATGTTCAACCACAACGCCGCTTGGCCGTCGGGCATTTCGTATTCGCCGCTGATCAGGATGTCGGCCTTGGCGAGGATCGCCAGCAAGTCGGCGATGTCGCTGTGCCGATGCCGCGACGAGGCGGTGAGGCGTTGGATCAACTTCGTTGCGGTGGTGCGGCCGTCCACTGCCGACACGACCCGTTCGCCGAGTTCCGAGGCGGGATACACCCGGCAATAGTCCTGGTCGTATGGCGATGTGACCATCAGCGCCTTGCCGGCGTTGGCGGCTCCGCGCGAGACAAAATCAACACGCAGATGCGGCGCGATTTTCGGCAATCGAATGATGCCGCTCTCGTTGCTTTGCTTGTGCATTGGCGCAGTCGGTTCCGTCGGCCGTTGCCGCCGATTCCGATTCGCTAGATGAACACCGGGATCGGGTTGAAGTCCTGCTCGTCGGTCGGCTTGCTCAGTTTGTCCATCGCCACCGGCACATCATACAAGCGCCCCGGCCCGAAGCGCGCCCAGAAGTGGCGCATCCCCGGCACCAACACCTTGATCACCGGCAAGCCGATGTCGGGTCTGGTTTGATCCATCACCAAAATCTCCATGCCTTTTTCATGCACCGCGTCAATGCACGCGCGCGCCTCCTCCGCTTGGCTGCGCTCGACTATCGGATAGTCCGCCGGAGTGATTTTGGCGGCGCCCTTTTCGGGCAGCAGATACGGATTGCCCTCCAGTGTGGCGGTCTGCCACCAGTTGAGGCATTCCGGATCGAAGTATTCGTAACTGCTCGGCTCATCGGTGGCGAACAGCACCGCCGAGACGTATTGATTCAGTTCGCAAACCGCGCGCAACAGCGCGATGCGCGGATCGAAATGCGCGCCAGCGGAGACGCAGATGTCCCGCTTCTGCTTGTCGGTGCGCTCGGACACGGCGACGAAAACCGGAATGCCGAAGTCATGCGTGATGTCGAGCACCCACACGCGCCGATGGTATTCGGTTCGGTATCGCTCGATCAGTTTATCGAGGAATGGATCGTTGAAACTGTCGATATCGACTTCGGGATAGGACAGCCGATTATACCACCAGATCGCATAGGCGTCGCGCTCGACCAACTCCATGAAGCCTTGCACGAACGCCTCGGAGATGGTGTTGCCGGACGCCGCGCCGTTGGAATCGGGATTCGCCATGAACTTGTTGAGTTCCATTTCGCTGGCGAAATAGGAGAAGTACGCTTGCACCGACATGATCCACACGAACTTCTCGCGGCTGATCGACCAGAAGGGAGTCCATTCGACTTCCGCGTTCGGGTCGAAGTCGAGTTCCGGCAGCCGATAGAAGCGGAATGCCTTGGACGCGATCTCCTGGCGCAAGCCGTATTGCTTGTCGCTGAACAGCATGATGTCGTTGGGGCGCATCGCTTCGCCTTCCGCGAAATCGACGAATCGCGCGCGGCGATGGATTTCCGAGCCGTCATACACGCCGCTGTATCGCTCCAACGCCTCGCACAGCGCGCTGGTCTTGGCTTGCATCTCCGAGCGCCCCTTGCCCGCGCTCTTGGTGCGCAAACTATTGGACAGCGAGCGGAAGTTCTGGTTGGCGATGGCGAGATTGCTTCCCGCCCAATAGACATGTATCCACGAGTCATCCGGCGGCGAGGAGCGCACCACGCCGGTGACGACTCCGGTCAGCGGCGAGACCAAGTGCTCGTATTTCCGCCAGGTCTGCAGCGGCGACCGCGCCTTCATGCCGCCGCTGGTGAACACCGACTCCGCTGCGCCGCGGAACACATCGACTGCTTGCGGCGCGCGGTTGTTGTCGCGCAGCGCATCGTCGCCGCAACAGGCGCACTGCGGTCGCTTGTTCACATAATGCCAAGTCTGCGCGCCGACTCGCATGTCGCTCGACAGCATATAGTGCGCGAGGCTTTGGAAATGTCCTTTGTCGTTGACCTCGACATATTTGTCGGCCGCCAACTGCGCGATGATCACATGCAACATCGCCTCGGCGATGCGCCCGCGCGCGGCGGGCGCGCTGAACACTTGCTCCTTCGCGACTTCGGCGCCGTCGCGGGTGTGCCCGAGGAAGCCGCGCACTTCGCGGGCGTTGCGCAGATTGTTGCGCAGGCATTCCATGCAGAAGCGCTCCCCCAGCACGTTGAACAACGGTCCCGCCATGCCTTCGATGCCGCTCGCCTTCACCGGCAGCCATCGCTTTTGGCTTGCGTGGAATCGTTGATTGATCTCCGCCAACTCCGGCTGCAGGTAGTCGTCCACCAGCACGATCACCACGTTGGCGTCGTTCTCGTCATCAACGATGTTGCGCTCGTCGCCGCCGAGATGGGCGAACGATTCGGCGACCATGCCGACGCCGGCGTCATGCGCGCTGATGCTGCGGATGCAAATCCGCAACTGCGCCAAGCATTCCTCCGCGCGGCGCGGGGTGATGCCCATGCTGGAGAACAACGCCGCCGATTCGGGCGGCAGCGAATAATCCGCCGAGACCAAGATGAAGCGATACGCCAAGTTCGCCAGCGCGGTGTTGATCTCCATATCGGCGTGGCCAAGTTCCTGCAGCGCCGCCATAATCTCAGCGCGGCGGCGCGTGCCATCGGTTAGTCGCAGCAGGTCGCGGGTCAGCAGCCCTTGCAGCCCGAAGCCGTTGCCTTGCGCATCGATATAGAAGCAAAAATTCATATCGCGCAACGCCTCGCTCGGATAGTCCTCGCCGATGCCAAGTTCCGCACGGTCGAAAGCGATGAGTTCAAGGTGCGGGGTGATTGCCGGAATCTCAATCAAGCCCTCATCCTTTTTTTCCTTATAAAACATAGTGTTGATTTGATCAGCCGTGGTTTTGCAAGCCTCGCATTATACGCGAAAGCGGGCTCGGATGGAAGCCCCCGGAGCAACGCTCGCGCCAGCGGCGAATCCCCGCCAGGCGCGCACAGCATAATCGAAAATCCGAAAAAATCCGCCGTTTTGTGGGATATCCCACATATACGCCCCGCGATCGCGCCGATACTGGGCGCGTCCAGGAAGTTCGGATGCCGATGGATCGGCATGTTCGGCGATCGTGCTGCCCAAACACCCGTCCGGCAGGGAGGCCACCGGAGCATTGCTCCCGCTCCGGCAAAGGCGGTGGAGATGGCAGTGGCGCAGTCGCTGGACGATCGGTCTGGATTTTACCAAGCCCGGGACAAGGAAGGCCCGGGCTTCTTTATTTCTTGTTTGCCATTATTTTCGTCGACTTATCCCTGTCGGTGCTGCTCACCCCGATTGCCAATACATTGAAATCTTCGATCAGATGCGAAGCATAATGCAACGCCCGGTCCACCGCATAATCAGCAGACCGGTCGATTTTTTGCTTTGGTGTCGGGTTGGAGAGGATTTGCATTCTATGACAATCAGAAAGTTCGGATATTCGTCAAATAAAACAATAAATTCGGGTCGCCCCGCACCGCCTCCTTGTTTGGATGCTTTCTTCAGCAATTTTTTAATTCGATTATCTTCTGGCACTTGCTCCCAATAGCGGATGTCGCCAGTCGTTGGAGGGAGAGCACTGATGCTGGCATTAAGGTTCTCGCGTACAATTCGCTCAGTTATCCGCTCGTTCACGTTCTTTTACTAGCCGTAAAATTTGTGCCAACTGCTATATTGGGTTGTTTTAATATGTGCATCGAAGCGCGATTCTAGCAGTTTCAATGAAAGCACGCTGTTGCCACGAAACAAGCCAGCCAGGAACCCCTCACGGCGCCTTGTCGAAATACCGCCGCGCGAAGCACAAGAACAAGATGGTGGACAGGCCGGCGGCGGCGAACAGCATGCACATCACCATGATCTGGTAGCGCGCCGCGATCAGCGGCGACACGCCGGAGAGGATCTGGCCGGTCATCATCCCCGGCAGCGCGACCAAGCCGACCGCGAACAGCGAATTCACCAGCGGAATCAGCGCGGTGTGCAACGCGCTCGCGCGCGCCGCGGCGTAGTCGTTGGTGATCAGTTCGGCTTGCAGGCGATCGACCGCGAGGCTGACGCCGTTCATGCTGTTGGAGAAGATCATGCCGGCGAGCGGGATGAAGAAGTTCGGCTGATACCACGGCTCGAGATCGAGCGTGAGTTGAGTCACCAGCAACAGCACGCCGCCGCCGCCGAGGAGGATGGAGGCGAGGGTGAGCGCATACAGCGCGCGGCGATGGCGCTCGATGGTGCGCAGCGCGATCCAACTCGAGATGACCGCCATCGCCAGCACCAGCGCGAGCACGATCCACGCTTGCTCGATGGCGAACACCCACAGCAGCGCATAGCCGACCAGCATCAGTTGCGCCAGCATCCGCGCGAAGGCGTACACCACCGTGCCGGTCTTGAGCGACCACAAATAGAACACGCCGATGACCAGCAGCACCGGAATGAAAACCAACGCAAGATGATCGAGCGGGATGATGGCGACGGTGTGTTTCATCTTGTGATGTGTTTCATCGTGTGATGCGTTTCGTTTCGCGCAGCAACGGCGGCGTGCGGTTCATCGTGCGGCGTTCGCCGCGGAGATTTTGGTCGCGTTCGCTTGATCATCGCTGGTGCGTTTCATTTCGCGGTGTCGGTCGCGGTCGCGTTCGCCGCGAGTGTCGTATCCGCATCCGCTCGATTCAAAGAGTCGCCGCAGCAGCGCAGCAACTCCCCCCGCGCGGTTTCGCGCGCGGCATGATCGAGACCGTCGCGAT
Organism: bacterium; assembly: GCA_051008875.1. GTDB lineage: Bacteria > Pseudomonadota > Gammaproteobacteria > Arenicellales > Poriferihabitantaceae > JAHRAW01. Next base: position 9,097 of record JBPCXC010000277.1, on the reverse strand, counting down.
GCCGCAGCGCGCCGAGATTCCGCAGGTCGCCGAGATGCCGTTCCAGCCAGTCGCGTAGCGGCCATAGCGGCTGCTCGTGCAGATGCCGTTGCAACAAGCGCATCACGCGCGGTAGGTGCGCGAGATACGCGTCCTTGCCGTCGCGCAGCCACAGCCGCACGAAGATGCCGGCGACTTTGCAATGCCGCTGCGCCGCCCAGACGATGCAATGCCGATGCAGCGCATCCGCCGCCACATCCGGATTGCGCCGACGATAATGCCACAGCATCGCCTGCGCCAACTCCGGCGCAAGATCGCGGCGCGCGTCCTCGAGCAGCGAAGCGAGGTCATACGCCGGCGAGCCGAGCAACGCGTCTTGATAGTCCAGCAGCGCGCATTCGCCGTCGACCAGCATCAAGTTGTCAACATGAAAATCGCGCAGCACCAACGTCGGCGCAAGCGGCGGCAACGCCGACAGGGTTTGCGACCAAATGCGCGCGAAGGATTCGGCGACCGCCGCCTCCGCCGGCCGCGCCAGCTGCGCCGGCAGATACCAGTCGGTCAGCAACCGCACCTCGGCGAGCGCCGGCGACGCCGGATCGTCGTCGGCGTGATAAGCGGGAAGCGCAATCTCGGCGGCGCGCGGATGACGTTGGATGTCGACTAGCGCATCAAGCGCGAGCGGGTACAGCATGGTGTCGTCGAACCCGCCGTCGAGCAGGCGCGAGAAGGTTTTGTCGCCGAGGTCTTCAAGCAGCAGGAATCCGTGCTCGAGATCATGCTCGTCGAGCACAGGCACGCGCGCGCCGAGCCGCGCGAGATGATCGGTCACCGCGATGAACGCGCCGAGCCGCTCGACCGGCGGCGGCGCATCCATCAGCAACGCGCTCGCCGCCCCGCGCCGCAGTCGGAAATACCGGCGAAACGACGCGTCCGGCGCAAGCGACTCGATCCGCGCATTGCCCCATCCGCACCGTGCGAGGAAGTCGCGGCGCAACGCTTCGCGCGCGTTCATTGCTCGCCGTTCGCGTTTATCGTTTCGCCGCAAGCATTCATTCGCTCGCCGCGCATGCGCTCATCGCCCGGCCACGCGCATTCATTCGCTCGCCACACACACTCACCTCACCGACCACACGCGACTCGCCCGCTTCAGCCAAAAGCCAAACACCCCCGCCGCGCCATCACTCCGCGTCCGAGCGGGTCAGGATTTCATGTCCGCTCGGGGTGACCAAGATGGTGTGCTCCCATTGCGCCGACAAACTGCGGTCTTTGGTGATCACCGTCCAGCCGTCCGGCAGCAGCCGGGTTTCGCGTTTGCCGGCGTTGATCATCGGCTCGATGGTGAAGGTCATGCCGGGCTCGAGCACGAGACCGGTGCTCGGCGTGCCGTAGTGCAGCACTTGCGGGTCTTCGTGGAACACGCGGCCGATGCCGTGCCCGCAGTATTCGCGCACCACCGAGAAGCCATGCGTCTCGGCGTGGCGCGCGATGACGTGGCCAATGTCGCCGAGGCGTGCGCCCGGCTTGACCAGATCGATGCCGAGGTGCATGCATTCGCGGCTGATCTCGCACAGCCGCCGCGCGCGGATCGACGGCTCGCCGACGAAGAACATGCGGCTGGTGTCGCCGTGGAACTCGTCCTTGATCACGGTGATGTCGATGTTGATGATGTCGCCGTGCTTCAACTCTCGCGCCGCCGGAATGCCGTGGCAGACGACGTGGTTGACCGAGGTGCAGATGGACTTGGGGAAGCCGCGGTAGTTCAGCGGCGCCGGGATCGCCTGCTGCGTCTCGACGATGTGCTGGTGGCAGATGCGGTCGAGTTCGGCGGTGGTGACGCCGGCTTCGACATGCGCGCCGATCATGTCCAGCACTTCCGCCGCCAGCCGCCCGGCGACGCGCATCTGCGCCACTTCCTGCTCGGTTTTGATGGTCACGGCCATGGCTGTCGGGGATTGCGGGCGGTTGGCGGATTGGCGGGCGGCGGGCGAATGCGCAGCGCGCTTGGATATGCGCAATCCTCGCAAATCGCGCTTTTTTCTTCAACCGCATTGGTGTAGAATCCGCCGCCCCAAGCGTCGGCGGAGCAGTCCACCGGCATAGACCGCACACGGCGATTATGCGCGCCCGGGTGCCGCGGGTCTTCGCTTCGGTTGCTATCAACACTATTAACAGTGCGATGAAGTTAGCCTGAGCGAAGCCGCCGCGGTTGGCGCGCAGTAACCGTGGAGGCATAACCCACGAGAGACGACATGGCTGAAATCACCATGCGCCGGCTGTTGCAGGCCGGCGTGCACTTCGGGCACCAGACGCGATTCTGGGCGCCCAAGATGGCGCCGTATATCTTCGGCGACCGCAACAAGATTCACATCATCAACCTCGAGAAGACCTTGCCGCTGCTGCGCGAGGCGATGGACTATCTCTCCGCGGTCGCCGCGCAAGGCGGCAAGATATTGTTCGTCGGCACCAAGCGACAAGCCGGCCACGCGGTGCGCGAGCATGCGCTGCGCTGCGGCGCGCCGTATGTCGATCGCCGCTGGCTCGGCGGCATGCTGACTAACTATAAGACGGTCAAGAACTCGATCACGCGGCTGAAGAATCTGGAGCAGGAGATCGCCGCCGGCACCGCTCGCTTAAGCAAGAAGGAGGCGCTGACCCGCGAGCGCGAGCGCGCCAAACTCGACAAGACGCTGTCGGGCATCAAGGACATGGACGGCTTGCCGGACGCGCTGTTCGTGATCGACGTCGAGCAGGAATACATCGCCGTCGCCGAAGCCAAGAAACTCGGCATCCCGGTGGTCGCGGTGGTGGACACCAACTGCTCGCCCGACGGCATCGACTACGTCATCCCGGGCAACGACGATTCGGCGCGCGCGATCGTGCTCTATCTCGAAGCCGCCGGCGACAGCATCCTCGCCGCGCGCGAGGCGGCGCGCGCCGCCGCGCCGACCGCCGCCGACGCCGGCGACGACTATGTCGAGGTGGACGAGACTGGCAAAGTGGTGCCGTCCGACCAGGACGCCAAGTCGGCGAAGGTGACCAAGGTGAAGGTGTCGCGCGCCAAGCGCGTCGCGCTCGCGCCGGATGCGCCGCCACCTGTGCCAAACGACGCGCCAAGCGCCGCGCCGCTGGACGATGCCACGGAGCAGACGGCGAGCAAGAAGGTCGCGGCGAAGAAGACCGCCGCCAAAAAGGTTGCTAAGAAAGTCGCCAAGAAAGCGGCGAAGAAGACCGTCACCAAGAAAGTTGCGACCAAGAAAGTCGCGAAAAAGGCCGCCGCGAAGAAAGCCGACGAACCGAATGCCGCGCCGGAATCCGGTGCGGGCGAAGGCGAGCGAACATGAACATGAACCCAAACGCATATTGCAGGAGAGGCTGATGGCGATTTCCGCAGCACAAATCAAAGAACTGCGAGCGCGCACCGGCGCCGGCATGATGGACTGCAAGGCCGCGCTCGGCGAGACCGGCGGCGATCTCGACGCCGCCATCGAGGCGTTGCGCAAAAAAGGCGTGGCCACGGCCGAGAAGAAGGCCGGGCGCATCGCCGCCGAAGGCGTGATCGCGCTCGCCGGCGACGCGCGCGCGGCAGCCTTGGTCGAGGTCAACTGCGAGACCGACTTCGTCGCCAAGGACGCTTCGTTCACGCGCTACGCCGACGCCGTCGCCGCCGCGATCCTGGCCGCCCGCCCGGCCGATTCGTCCGCGCTCGGCGCGGTCGCGCTCGACGGCGGCACGGTCGAGCAAGCGCGCCAGGAACTGATCGCCAAGATCGGCGAGAACATCGGCGTGCGCCGCTTCGCCCTGCTCGAGGCGGACGGCGACGCCGCGCGCGTCGGCGCGTATCTGCACGGCGCGCGCATCGGCGTGCTGGTCGAGTTGCACGGCCTATCTTTGGCGCCAGATGATGCCGACGCGCACGAGCAGCTCGGGCGCGATCTGGCAATGCACATCGCCGCCAGCCGTCCGCTGTGCATCGGCGAGGACGACATGCCGGCGCAGATGCTGGCGAAAGAGCGCGAGATCTTCCTTGCGCAAGCCGCCGACAGCGGCAAGCCGCCGCAGATCGCCGAGAAGATGGTCGCCGGGCGGATGAAGAAGTTCCTGAAGGAGAACACCCTGCTCGGGCAGCCGTTCGTGAAGAACCCCGAGCAAAGCGTGCAGCAACTGATCGCCGCCGCCAGCGCGCAGGTGGCGCGGATGGTGCGCTTCGAGGTCGGCGAGGGGCTGGCGAAACGCGGCGACGACTTCGTCGCCGAGGTGATGGCGCAGGCCGACGCCGCGCGCTAGCGGGGCGCATCGCGCGCGGCGTTATTCCTGCTACCATCATCCAGCCGCGCATCCGCCTTCGCTCCGCGCCTTCAACGCCCGCGCCCATTCGGGCACCGAACCGACCCCGCCATGATCGACGACATCCGCCAAGACGCCAGCAAGCGCATGGCCAAGACGGTTGAGGCGACGCGCGATGAGATGGGGCGCATCCGCACCGGCCGCGCTTCGACCGCGCTGCTCGAGCATCTCACCGTGGACTACTACGGCGTGGCGACTCCGATCAACCAAGTCGCCACGATTGCGGTCGCCGACGCGCGCACGTTGACGGTGCAGCCGTGGGAGAAAAAGATGATGGAGGCGATCGAGAAGGCCGTGCTGGAATCCGATCTCGGCTTGAACCCGGTCTCCGCCGGCGCGGTGATGCGCATCCCGCTGCCGCCGATGACCGCCGAGCGCCGCCGCGAACTCGCCAAACTGGTCAAGCGCGAGGGCGAGAACGGCAAGGTCGCGGTGCGCAACATCCGCCGCGACGCGATCCACATGGTGCGCGAGTTGCTCAAGGAAAAGGCGATCAGCCAGGATCAGGAAAAGCAGGCGGAAGCCGCGCTGCAGACGCTGACCGACGAGCACGTCGGCGCGATCGAGCAGATCGTGCACGACAAGGAGAAGGAAGTGGTCGAGGTGCAGTGAGCGCCGCCCGCCGCCCGCATGACGTCGAACATCTTGAAGTTTTGCTGCCTGCGCACGCGCGCTGAGCGAATGCCGGAGTCGTCCGCCGACACTTCTGATCGCGCGTCCGCTGAATCTTTTGCTCACGCGTCCGCCGAGTCGTCCGCTGAATCATCCGCCCGCGCATCCGTCGCGCGTCCGATCTAGTCTGCATGCCGTCGAACACCTTGAAGTTTCGCCGCCCGCGTCCGCGCGCCGAGCGCGCGCCGGAGTCGTCCGCCGACACTTCTGATCGCGCGTCCGCTGAATCATCGTCCGCCGCGTTGCCGCGCCATATCGCGGTGATCATGGACGGCAACGGGCGTTGGGCGATGCGCCACGGGCTGGCGCGCATCGCCGGGCATCGCCGCGGGCTGGAGACGGTCAAGCGCGTCGCGCCGTTGGTCGCGCAGCGCGGCATTCCGTATCTCACCTTGTTCGCCTTCAGCAGCGAGAACTGGCGCCGCCCGAGCGCCGAGGTCGCGTTGCTGGTGGAGTTGCTCGAAGTCGCGTTGGCGCGCGAGCGCCGCATGCTGCACGACAACCACATCCGCCTGCGCGTGATCGGCGACTTGTCGCGCTTCCCGCCGCGCCTGCAGCGCAACATCGCCGACGCGGTCGCGCTGACCCGCGACAACGCCGCGCTGCATCTCACCGTGGCGATCAACTACGGCGGACGATGGGACTTGGCGCAGGCGTGCCGCGCGGTCGCAGGGCTGGTCGAGCGCGGCGAGTTGCCGGCGAGCGCGGTGACGCCGGCGATGGTCGAGTCGCAACTGTGCACCCGCGGCTTGCCCGAGCCCGACTTGTTCATCCGCACCGGCGGCGAGCAGCGCATCAGCAACTTCCTGCTGTGGCAGTTGGCGTACACCGAACTGCATTTCACCGACGCGCATTGGCCCGACTTCGACGAGGCCGAGTTGGACCGCGCGCTGCGCGTGTTCGCGCGTCGCCAGCGCCGCTTCGGCAAGACCTCGAGCCAAGTCGCGGAGCCGCCGGCATGATCGAGCGCATCGCCACCGGCCTGGTGCTGGCGCCGGCGGCGGTGCTGCTGACGCTGTGGTCGCCGCCGTGGCTGTTCGCCGCGCTGACGCTGACGCTGATGCTGGCGGCGCTGGCCGAATGGCGGCGGCTGATGCCGACCCCATACACCGCGCTGCTGATTCTCGGCGCGCTGGTGATCGCCGTTGCGCTGGCGCTGTTCCCGACGCCGCGCAAGTTGATGCTCGCCTGCCTCGCGGCGATGCTGCTGTGGTCGTATCACTGGTACAGCATCAGCACCAAAGGCATGGGTCCGACGCCGACGAGCTTGCGCAATCTGGCGCATGGCGCGCTGGTGCTGCTGTTCGCGTGGTGCGCGCTGGTGCTGATGCGGATCGAGCACGGCGCGGTCGCGACCGTGGCGATGCTGGCGATCATCTGGAGCGCCGACGCGTTCGCGTACTTCGTCGGCAAAATCTTCGGCGCGCGCCAACTGGCGCCGAAGATCAGCCCGGGCAAGACCGTCGAAGGCTTGATCGGCGGCATCGTCGGCGCCGGCGTGGTCGCGCTCGCGCTGGCGATCTTCCTGCTCGAACTCTCCGCCGCGCAGACCATTTGGTGGTTGACGATCTCGCTCGCGGCGGCGCTGTTCGCGGTCATCGGCGACTTGCAGGAAAGCCGCCTGAAGCGCCGCGCCGGAGTCAAGGACAGCGGCGACTTGCTGCCCGGGCACGGCGGCATCCTCGACCGCATCGACGGCTTGATCGCGGCGGCGCCGGCGTTCGCCTTCCTGTGGAGCGCGGCGCCGGCGATCGTGGCATGACCGAGTCGATCGCGATTCTCGGCGCCACCGGCTCGGTCGGGGTCAGCGCGCTGGATGTGATTCGCCGCCACCGCGACCAATACCGCGTGCACGCGCTCGCCGCGAATCGGAATGTGGATGCGCTGCGCGCGCAATGCCGCGAGTTCGCGCCCGAACTCGCGGTGATGGCTGACGCCGACGCTGGCGCGCGTCTTGCCGAAGCGTTGTCGGCGTCATGCGCGAACGACAAAACACGCACGAACACCAAAACGCGCGCGCAGAAGAATCCGAATCCGCGCGCGGACACGAAGACGCGCATCGCCGTCGGCGATGATGGTTTGATCGAAGCCGCGCAGAGCGCCGACATCGTGATCTGCGGCATCGTCGGCGCCGCCGGGTTGCGCTCGACGCTGGCGGCGGTGCGCGCCGGCAAGAAGGTGTTGATCGCCAACAAGGAGCCGCTGGTGATGCTCGGGCGTGCGATTATGCGCGAAGCGCGCGCGCGCGGCGCGACGGTGATTCCGCTCGACAGCGAGCACAACGCAATCTTCCAATGCCTGCCGCAGTCCGTCGCCGCGCCGAGTCAGTCCGCCGATGCGTCAGAGCAAGCCGGCGATGCGCGCGCCGCCGGCATTTGCCAGATTCTGCTGACCGGCTCCGGCGGACCGTTCTTGCGCTTGCCGCTGGCGCAGTTCGCCGCGGTCACCGCGAAGCAGGCATGCGCCCATCCGACTTGGCGCATGGGACCGAAGATCTCGGTCGACTCGGCGACGATGATGAACAAAGGGCTGGAGTTGATCGAAGCCTGCGCGTTGTTCGCGCTGGAGGCGGACGACATTGACATCGTGGTTCATCCGCAGAGCATCGTGCATTCGCTGGTCGAGTACATTGATGGCTCGATCCTGGCGCAACTCGCCAGCCCGGACATGCGCGTGCCGATCGCCAATGCGCTCGGCTGGCCGCGGCGGATTCATTCCGGCGCGCGCAGGTTAAGTTTGCTCGAATGCGCGCGTTTCGACTTCGAGGCGCCCGACCATCGTAGATTCCCATCGCTCCGCCTAGCGCGCGAAGCGGCGCGCGCCGGCGGCGCGGTGCCGACGGCGATGAACGCCGCCAACGAAGTCGCGGTCGAGGCGTTCCTCGGTGAAGCGTTGGCGTTCGATCAAATCCCGCGCGTGGTCGAGCGCGTGATGGAGCGCGCGGTCGCGTGGAAACGCCCGGCGTCGGAATGCAATCTCGACGACGCGCTGGCGGCCGACTTTGAGGCGCGTCGGCTGTGCCGCGAACTGCTATAAAGAGTCATGGGCGCGTTCGGCTATAGTTTGTTCGGCTTCCTGGTCGCCATCGCCATCCTGGTGGCGGTGCACGAGTACGGTCACTTCTGGGTGGCGCGCAAACTCGGCGTCAAGGTGCTGCGCTTCTCCATCGGCTTCGGCCGCCCGATTGTGCGTTGGCGCCGCGCCGGCGACCCGACCGAATACTGCATCGGCGCAATCCCGCTCGGCGGCTATGTGAAGATGCTCGACCAAGCCGACGACGCGGTCGCGCCGGAGGAGCGCGCGATGGCGTTCGACCGCCAGTCGCTGGCGGCGCGCAGCGCGATCGTGTTCGCCGGCCCGGCGTTCAACTTCCTGTTCGCGATCTTCGCCATCTGGCTGGTGCTGGTCGCCGGCAGCGACGGCATCGAGCCGCGCGTCGGCGCGGTCGCCGAGAACTCGGTGGCGCAGCGCGCCGGCTTTCGCGCCGACGACCGCTTGGTGCGCGTGGACGGGCGCGCGGTGCAGACTTGGGGCGAGCATCAGTTCTATTTGCTGCACCAAGCGATGCGCGCCGAGGCGGTCGAGTTCGAGGTCGCCGGCGCAGACGGCGACGCGCGCCGCCTTCGCGTTGACTTCGCCGAGATCGATCAATACGCGCTCGGCAGCGCGCCGGTGACCGCGCAGATCGGGCTGTGGCCGCCGCCGCCCGAGGCGACCGTGTGGCGCGTGGTCGAAGGCTCGCCGGCGGACTTAGCCGGGCTGCGCGTCGGCGACCGCATCCTCGCCGTCGCCGGCGCGCCGGTCGCCGACTGGGGCGAGATGGTGCGCGAAGTGGCGTCGCGCCCGGGCGAGCGCGTCGCGCTGCGGGTCGCGCGCGACGGCGATGAGATCGAGATCAACGCCACACTCGGCGTGGTCGGCGCGGTCGAAGCGCCCGATGCCGACGGCGCGCGCGGCGCGCGCGGGCCACGTGGGCGTTTGGGCTTGCACCGCCCGCCGCTCGAGCGCGCGCGGCTGCGCCACGGTCTGCTCGCCGCGTTGCCGGCGTCGCTCGACTACAACTTGCGCATGACCGTGGTCACGCTGCGTTCGCTCGGGC
>JBPCXC010000276.1:0-6067 GCA_051008875.1 bacterium | reverse complement strand
CGGCGACGGGCAGCGATGCGCCCGAAATCGCCGCGGCGAAGCAGGGCGATGCGACCGCCGACGACCAGTTGATTCGCGTCGCCACCGACTTGGTGCGCGCGTGGATCGATCCGCGCGGCGGCGACTTGGTGCGCCTCGAGTTGCTGCGCCATCCGGTCAGCGTCGATCAGCCGCAGCAGCCGTTCGTGCTGCTGCACCGCGACGCGCCGCGGCTGTTCGTCGCGCAGGGCGGCTTGATCGGCGCCGGGCGCGAATACCCGAACCACGGCGTCGAATACGCCAGCGCGAGGTTCGACTACGCGTTGGGCGACGACGATCGAATCGAAGTCGCGCTCGACTGGACTGCGCCCGACGGCGTGGCGTACCAAAAAGTGTTCCGCTTCGCGCGCGACTCGTATCGCATCGAGGTGGACTATCGCATCGACAACCGCAGCGCGCGGCCGTGGAGCGGCTTCGCTTACGGTCAACTGAAGCAGACGCGGATCGAGCAGGACAGTTCGCTCGGCATTCTCGGTCGGCTGCCGAGTTATCACGGCGCGGCGATCTACACCGCCGAGGAGCAATACGAGAAGATCGACTACGACGACATGCTCGAAGCCAACTTAGACCGCGCGACCGCGTCCGGCTGGGTGTCGATGCTGCAGCATTACTTCGTCGCCGCGTGGCTGCCGCACGGCGCCGCCGGCTACCAGTTCTTCTCCGGTGTCGGCGGCGACGTCGACAACCGCCAATACCGCATCGGCTACAAGACCACCGAACCGGTTCGCATCGCCGCCGGCGAGTCGGGCGTGGTCGCGACCGCGCTGTTCGTCGGTCCGAAGGAGCAATACCGTTTGCGCGAGCAGAACGCCGACGGGCTGTTGCTGACGGTCGACTACGGCTGGCTGACGCCGATCGCCGACCCGTTGTTCTGGCTGCTCGACAAGATTCACGGCGTGGTGCACAACTGGGGTTGGGCGATCATCTTGCTGACGCTGCTGGTCAAGGCGATCTTCTATCCGCTGTCCGCCGCCAGTTACAAGTCGATGGCGAAGATGCGCAAACTGCAGCCGCGCCTGCAGACCTTGAAGGAGCGCTACGGCGACGACAAGCAGCGTTTCCAGCAGGAGATGATGAAGTTGTATAAGAGCGAGAAGGTCAATCCGGCCGGCGGCTGCTTGCCGATTTTGGTGCAGATTCCGGTGTTCATCGCGCTGTATTGGACGCTGCTCGAAAGCGTCGAGTTGCGCCAAGCCGACTTCATGCTGTGGATCAAGGACTTGTCCATCCCCGACCCGTACTTCGTCTTGCCGCTGATCATGGGCGCGTCGATGCTGGCGCAGCACTTCCTCAACCCGGCGCCGGTCGATCCGCTGCAGAAGAAGATCATGATGGCGATGCCGATCGTGTTCACCGTGTTCTTCCTGTGGTTCCCCGCCGGACTGGTGTTGTACTGGGTGGTCAACAACCTGCTCTCGATCGCGCAGCAATATTACATCACGCGCAAGTATCAGGCGCTGTGATCGCTTAGGCGAGCATCCAGCGACGCTTGTTGATGTGCTCGTAACTTTCTTCGAGCAAGTCCGCGACCAAGTTGGTGGTGATGCTATGAATCGCGATAATGCGCGCCTCCCCGCGGTCGTGCATTAGCGCATCCGGCGTGGTCAGGAGGTTGCGCAACTCGGTTATTTCCTCAGTGCTGACCGCCGGTTTCGCGAGTCGCGCGGGCTGGTTGTAATGTGCTCGGATTAGGCGAACGCGGTGTTCGACGGCGGCGAGTTTCGCCAGCAGTCTCAGTACGGTGTATGCATCCAGCACTCCTTGGGCGGTTTTCCATGCGCCTTCTCCATCCGCCTCGATCTGCTCAAGCAGCACGATGATCGAGGAATACAAGTCGTAGGCTTCGCGGCGTTTCGCCAGCCGCGTGATCAACAGCCACCCATAAATCGCCAGCAAAATGGCGACGATGGGCGTGATTGGAATCATCGAGCGGCGGCTTCTTGAATATACAACCGCGCTTGTGCGGCAATTGATGGCAACGTGCGGTGGACGATTTCAAGTTTCCGGTCCAGTTCGTCCTTGCTGAAGTTGTCGCGCACCAAGCCGCCGAACGCTTCCTCCAAAAACGCGGCGCCGTAATAGTACGATCCGCTGAGATCGACCGTGACATGGGGATGCGACTTGATCGCGTCCGCCAGCAATTCCTTGCGGAACGCCTCGCCGTTGTGGTCGCCGTCGATCAGATGGCGTCCATAAGGGCGCGCCGAGAATTGCTTGGCGACATCGATCACGTAGTCTTGCATGTCTTCCTCCGAATGTTGATTGAGATAATGGGCTTCGGCTTTGCGCAATCAATGTAGCAACATCCCAAACCGCATGCAACCTAAGCGCGCGCGGTTTGCTACGATTGCGCTTTATCATTTTCGAGGGGCGAGATGAGCGGCGAAATCGCGCCGTTGGCGTTGGCGTGGTGCGCGTTGGCGTTGGCGTGCGGCGGGTTGATCAAGGGCGCGCTCGGGGTCGGCACGCCGTTGCTGACCGTGCCGTTGATGGCGCTGGTGCTGCCGCCGCAGACTGCGGTCATGGTGATGGCGTTGCCGGTGGTCGCGGCGAATTTGTGGCAGGCGGCGCGCGCGCCGCGGGTGGACCATGTGGTCGCGCGATTCTGGCCGACCTTCGCGGCGATCCTGGTCGGCACTTGGATCGGCATCGGCATCCTCGCGCGCATCGACGAGCGCGCGTTGCTGATCGTGGTCGGCGTCGCCGTGATCGGCTTCGCCGCGCTGCAAGGATCGAATCGCCAACTGCGCATTCCGGCGCGGATGGAGAAAGTCGCCGGCGCCGGCTTCGGCTTCGCCAGCGGAGTCATCGGCGGCATCTCGTCGTTCTTCGGGCCGATGTTGATCGCGTATCTGGTCGCGCTGCAAACGCTCGGCAAAGACCAGTTCGTTGGCGCGATCAGTTTCCTGTACATCGGCGCGGTGCTGCCGTGGGCGATCGCGCTCTACCTCACCGGCTTGCTCGACCACCGCTTGCTCGCGCTCTCCGCACTCGCGGTCGCGCCGGTCGCGCTCGGCATGGCGCTCGGACGACGCCTGCGCCGCCGCATCAGCGAACGACGCTTCGAGCGGCTGATCGTGACGGTGCTGATCGGCTCGGGCTGCGTGATCCTGTGGCGCGCGCTGGGCTGACGCCACGCTCACTTGCCGCGGTAAAGCAAGAGGATCGCTTACGCTCGCGCAACAACAGCAGGAATGGATTCTCGCAACCATCTCCCTTCGCCGTCATTGTGCGAGCGCTTGCTAAGCCACTTTTGCCGTCATTCCCGCAGGGATGCGGGGAATCCATTTGCCATGGATGGCAATTTGAACGCTGGCGGAGCGGTGCGAGCAAACCCGCGCGACTCCGTTCGCACCAATAACCAGCAAGCCTTCGGTTTGCCCCGCTCGCTGCCGCGAGCGATGGATTGCTCGTATCGTCCCTGATACTCGCCCTGCGGGCTCGCTTGCGCTCGCGAAAAATCGCTCCGGGCGATTTTTTCCCGCTTAAAGACTGCGGGAATGACGGCGGGGGAGGTTTTTTACGGGAATGACGGTGGGGAGAGATGGTTGCGGAAATGGCGTCGTCGCCGACGCGGTTATTCTGTTGGCGTAGCGCGTCCGTAGGCCGCGCTCACTTGGCGGCAATGACGGCGGCGAGGGGCGCGAGCGAAGCGAGCCGCTTCCCGCCTCGCCAAAGCAGGTTTGCGGCGGCGGCGGGGCTGTGGTAGCGTGAATAGCCAGGTTTCCGGTTTATCCGGGCGCGCGGTCGTCGGTGCTCGTCGTTGCGATTGTGTCGTTGCAATTGTTTTTGCGATTGTGTTTTTGCGATTGCCTTCGCAGCCGCCCGCCGCGTCCCGCGATGATTCGGTCACGAGTTCACGCAATGACATTGGAGGAACGAACCATGAAAGCCAAACGATATTTCACTTCCGCGACCACAATGCTGGCGACGACGATGTTGTCCGCCAACGTCGCATACGCCGCCTGCGCGACCGACTCGCTGCCGGCGAACAACGCCGGTCCCGGCGGCTATCCGGCGCGCGCCTTGACCATGGTGGTGCCGTATGGTCCCGCCGGCGGCTCCGGCCAAGTGGCGCAGGCGATGGCGCAGGCGGTCACCGGCCTGACCGGCGTCGCCATCAACCGCGACCACAAGCCGGGCGGCTCCGGCACGGTCGGCATGACCGCGTTCATGGCGACGCCGGCGGACGGCTACACCGTGCTCGAGCACATCGACGACGCCTCCAGCGCGCACGCGTTGGATTCGTCGCGCCCGAATCCGGCATCCGATCTGATCCCGCTGGTCACCTCGCAGATCACCTTCAGCCAGATCTACATCCGCGCCAACGAGGATCGCTTCGGCGACTGGGACTCGTTCGTCGCTTGGGTCAAGGCGCGAAACGGCAAGGCGACCATCGCCAACGTCTCCAAAGAGGGCTCGATGGAGCGCGTGTCGATGAAGTTCATCACCGACGCCACCGGCATGAAGATCCAGCAGATCTCGTTCGACAAGGGCGCGCCGCGCTACGGCTCGCTCGCCGGCGGGCAGGTGGACGCGTTGTTCGAGCAGCCCGGCGATGTCCGCAAGTTCCTCGACGCCGGCACTTTCAAGCCGATCTTGACGTTGCTTAAAGAGGCGCCGTCGGCGTTCGCCGATGTGCCGAGTCTGACCGACGTCGGACTCGACTTCGACCCGCTGTATCGCTTCCGCGGATTCTTCGTGCACAAGGACGCGCCGGCCGATCGCGTCGCTTGGTTGCAGTGGGCGTTCCAAAAAGCGTTCTGCGAACAAAGTTATCAGGACTTCAACCAGAACAAATATATGAACCTGATCGAAAGTTTCCGCGACGCCGACGGCACGCGCGAGTTGATCGACAACACGGTCGCGCAATACCGCGCGGTGTACAAGCAGATGGGGCTGGATGTTAAGTAAGTTGCGCGGTTGCGCGCGGCGCGCATGACGGCTGATCGCGCGGCGGCGCGCATGACGGCGAAGCGCGATGCGTAGAATGCGCGTCGGCGCGGTGGTCGAGGCTGCGCTGTGGTTGTCGCTGGCGGCGTTCTTGTATGCGTATTCGTTCGATTTCGACCGCGAGATCGAGATCTACAAGTTCGGCGCGTCGGCCTGGCCGCGCGCGATCCTGCTGCTGATCGCAATCGCCGCGATCGGGCAACTGGCGCATCACTGGCACGCCGCGCGGCGCGGCGAGCGGGATGCGATTGAGTCGCAATCCGCGCCAGACGCTTCCACGTCGCGCATCGAGCAAGACGCGATTGAGTCGCACGCCGAGCAATCCGCGACCGAGTCGCCGTCGGCGGTTTCCCGCACCGCCGAATCCACCGCCGCGCAAACATCGCGCGGCGCGTTGAAGTGGCATCTGTCCACCTTCGCGTTGATCGCGCTGCCGTTCGCGTACATCGTCCTCCCGTCCGCGCTGCAATCCTGGCTCGCGCTCGACAAGTCCGCGTTGCACGCGCTCAAACTCATCTGCGCCGGCGCGTTGATCGCGCTCTATCTGTTCGGTCTGCGCGGCAACTTGGTCGGCGCGATTCTGGCGTTGCCGATCTTCTTCGGCGCGTTGATGCAGGACTTCGGCTTCTACGCGCTCGCGCCGGCGTTCGCGGTCGGCGTGATGTACTTGATGGGCGAGCGCCGCCCCGGCTGGATCGCGCTGGTCGCCGCGATCATCGTCGCCTTGCTGCTGCTGCTGTTCGTCGGCGTGCTGTATGTCGGGCTGCCGACCGGCAACATCAGCCCGTTCTACGAGTTCGGCACCGGCATCGTCAATCTGCTGCAATAACGCAACGCGCGCTCACGCTCCGCCGAATCACCGAACCCGTACATGGACATCATCGCCAACTTCCTCGGCGGCACGGTCGCGCTGTTCAGCGATCCGGTCGGCGTGCTGATCTTCCTCGGCGGCGTGGTCGGCGGCATGTTGTTCGGCGCGATCCCCGGCGTCAGCATGCTCACCTTGGCGGCGATCCTTTTGCCGTTCACCGCGCACTTGTCGCCGCAGCACGGCATCATGCTGTTCTCGGTGATC
>JBPCXC010000275.1:0-1061 GCA_051008875.1 bacterium | reverse complement strand
TGGCGCAGGCCGCCACCATGCTGATGGGCTTCGTGGACTTGCTGATGGTCGGCCGCCTCGGCGGCGGCGCGCTCGCCGCCATCGGGCTCGCCAACCCCTGGGTCTTCGGCACGCTGTTCTTCGCGAGCGGCGTCATCTTCGGCATGGACCCGCTGGTGACGCAGGCGCACGGCGCGCGCGACGGCAAAAGCGCGACGCGCGCGTTTCAGCGCGGCATGTTGCTGGCGCTGCCGCTCAGCGCGCTGGTGCTGCTCGCGTGGAGCGTGAGCGAAACGGTGCTGCTCGCCACCGGCCAGCAGCCCGCGCTCGCGCGCGGCGCGGCGCAGTACATCGACGCGCAACTCTTCAGCATTCCCTTTTTTCTGTGCAACGTCGCGCTGCGCCAATACATGCAAGGGCGCGAAGTGGTGCGCCCCGCGATGATCGTGGTGCTGATCGCCAACGTCGCCAACGCGTTCCTCAACTGGGTGTTGATCTTCGGCAACCTCGGCTTCCCCGCGCTCGGGCTCGAAGGCGCGGGCATCGCCACCGGCGTGGTGCGCGTGCTCTCGCTGTTCTTGCTCGCGCTCGCCGCGCGCCGCCACCACCTGCTGCGCGCCGACCGTCTGCCGTGGCGCGACCGCGCGCTGCTTTCGCCCGCGGGTTACCTCCCGCTGTTCCGCCTCGGCGTGCCCATCGCGCTGCAACTCTCGCTCGAAATGTGGTTCTTCGGTTTGTCGAACTGGATCGCCGGACGCATCGGCGGCGACGCCGTCGCGGGACACGTGGTGGTGATTCACATGGCGTCCTTCTCGTTCATGTTCGTGACCGGCGTTTCGCAGGCCGCCACGATTCGCGTCGGCAACCTGCTCGGCGCCGGGCGCGCGCGCGACGCCGAACGCTCCGCCTGGATCGGCATCGCACTCGGCGCGTTGGTGATGTTGTTCTTCGCCGCGCTCTTCCTGCTCGGGCGTCGCCAAATTCCACGCATCTACACGAACGACCTCGCCGTCATCGCCGTCGCCGTCTCCGTGGTGCCGCTCGCCGCCGCGTTTCAAATTTTCGACGGCATCCAGAACGTG
>JBPCXC010000274.1:0-1754 GCA_051008875.1 bacterium | reverse complement strand
CACGATGCGGCTGAAGTTCGACGCGCAAGTCGCGAACATGGATGTGGATTACGACGACGACACTGACGCCGACGACTTGGATGTCGACTCGCGGCGCGTGCGCGTCGGCATGGAGTTCGGCGGCGGCATGGCGAACGGAACGCGCCGCGCGTTCGAGTTGGGCGCGCGATACGACGGCGGCGACGCGCGCTCCGGCGTCGGCATCGAACTCGGCGGACATTTGGCGCACGACAACGGCGACGGCGTCAGCGCGTCGCTGAACGCGCGCGCGTTGCTGGCGCACGGCGGGAAGCACGACGAGTGGGGCGTGAGCGGGACGTTGCGGTATGCGTCGGGCGCGGACGGGCAAGGCTTGTCGTGGCGCGTCGAGCCCGGCTGGGGCGTGACGCGAAGCGGCGTGGATCGCCTATGGACCGAAAGCGCGGCGGATCTGGCGTCGGGTGATTCGGACGACGAGTCATTCGACCCGGTCGCGCGAATGGACAGCGAAATCGCCCACGGCTTCGCCTTCGGCGAAGGGATGCTGACGCCGTACACCGGCTTGCGCTTGTCGGACGGCGGTCGCGACTATCGCTTCGGCGGACGATACAAGTTGAGCGCGTTGCCGCTGGAGATGAGCATAGAGGCATACCGCAAGCAACGCGCCACCACCGACAACGAAACCGGCGTGTTGTTGAAGGCGGGTTTGACTTGGTGAAGCGAGCGCGCCCGTAAGCGCGATCATCGCTCACACCAAAGGCAAGCAAGCCTTCGGCTTGCCTCACTCGCTTGCGCGAGTGTGGATTCCCGCTTAACAGACTGCGGGAATGACGGCGGGGGGGGCGGGGAGGGCTCGCTACGCTCGCACTCCACCGCCGTTGCTTCCGCGGCATTCTGCTACCGCCGCCATTCCGGCACGGATGCGGGAATGGCGGCGGATGATTCGAATGGCTCGATCGACTCAGGCGATCAACGCCGCCGCCGCGCGGCGGCCGTCGCTGGCGAGGATGTTGTAGGTGCGGCAGGCGGCGGCGGTGTCCATCGTCTCCAAGCCGATGCGGCGACGCATCAGCGGGCGGGCGAGGGCGGCGTGCACCACGGCGGCGTGGCGGCCGAGGCCGAGGATTACGACCTCGGCGTCCAACTCGGCGAGGCGTTGGAAATGCGCTTCGGTCAGCGAGTCGGCGTGCTCGACCTCCCACAACGCGACCGCCTGCGGTGTTAGAATCAAACTTTGCTCATACCAGTCGTCCGCGATCCTGATGCGGCATCGTCCGCCGTCGGCGGGAGCGGGGATGCAGGAATGAATCAACAGCGAGTCGCCGCGCCGCTGGAGTTGAAGTTGCATGGCTTGGATTGCTGCATCGCTTGGTGCATTTCGATAAGTCGCATTCTACAACACCGCGCGCGGCGTCGCTTGAAGTTCGCTCGCAGTTCGCTTAAGAGTTCCATCGGAGTTCCGGCGAAGTTCCCGTCCATTCAATTCTTTCGGAGTCAGCGTGAAAGCAGTCAATGTCGGCCTGCTCGGCCTCGGCACCGTCGGCGGCGGCACGCTCAAGGTGCTGCGCCGCAACGCCGATGAAATCAGCCGCCGCGCCGGACGCGAGATTCGCGTCGCCAAGGCCGCGGTGCGCGACCCGTCGCGCGCGCGCGATCTCGGCGGCGAACCCATCGCGCTGACCGGCGACGCGCTCGAGATCGTCAACGACCCGGGCATCGACATCGTGGTCGAGTTGATCGGCGGCGACGGCATCGCCAAGGACGCGGTGCTGCGC
>JBPCXC010000273.1:0-4665 GCA_051008875.1 bacterium | reverse complement strand
AGCATCTCGGCGAGCAGCGGCGAGACCAACACCAGCGGCGCGCCGGTCGCCAGCCAATGCGCGGCGACGCGCACCAGCGCCAGCGCCGCGGTCGGATGCGGACTGAGCAGCCATTGCTCCAGCGCGCCGTCCTCGTGGTCGGCGCGGAACAGCGCGTCGAGCGCGAGCAGATTCGCCAGCAGCGCGGCGACCCACAGCACCGCCGGCGCAATCCGCGCGAGCAGTCCCGGCTCGAGGCTCGCGGCAAGCGGGAACAACGCGACCACGACGACGAAGAACAGCACCGGATGCAGCCCTTCGCCGCGGCGGCGATAAGCGATACGAAGATCGCGGCGCAGCATCGCGGCGAGCGCGGCGGGCAATGAGTCGGCGCGTCTCATCGCGTGTCGGCGGCGCATTGCGGCCGATGCAATGAATGCGCGCGGGCGTGATTCAGCGCGAGCGGTTGATGGCTGGTGAACACCACGATGCCGCCGACGGCGGTTTGCGCGGCGAGCATTTGTTCGAGTCGTGCGATCGCCGATGAATCCAGCGCGGCGGCTGGTTCGTCCAAGATCCACACGCCGCCGGGGCGCATCAACAGTCCCGCTAGCGCGACGCGTTGGCGCTGGCCGGCGGACAACAATCGGCAGGGCAGGCGCAGGCAGTCGTCCAACGCCATCTCGCGCAGCGCGTTGGCGGCGGCAATCGCGGGCGCGCGCGCCGCCAGCGCGGCGGCGGCGTCTAAGTTCTCAGCCGCGGTCAAGTCCGCCTTGAGCGCGGCGCGGTGGCCAAGATAGGTCAATTCGCGGCAATACGCGAAACGATCGCGCGCGATCGGCGCGCCGCCCCAGCGGACTTCGCCGGATTCGGGCCGACTTAGGCCGCAGAGGATTTTCAGCAGCGAAGTCTTGCCGGCGCCGTTGTCGCCGTCGATCCGCAGCATCTCGCCAGCCTCCACGCGGCAGTTGAGATTGCGAAACAGCATGCGCTCACCGCGCACACATTCCAAGCCGATTGCTTCGAGTCGGGGGCTCACCGGGCGAATGGGATGAGGCGAATGGGATTGTCGGATGGTCTGTGGCGCGTTGCGCGGCCGATTAATCTCGTGGCAGAGTGTTCATCCCGCCATCTTCGGGCCGGGGAGTCTATCAAATGTGTCGCGCGCATCGCGCGCAGGCGGTCGGCGATTGTGATTTTGCATATTGATATGGACGCGTTCTACGCTTCGGTCGAAGAGCGCGAGCAACCCGCGTTGCGCGGTCGGCCGCTGGCGGTCGGCGGTCGGCCGGCGGCGCGCGGAGTGGTCGCGGCGGCGAACTACGCCGCGCGCGAATACGGCGTGCGCAGCGCGATGCCGAGCGCGACCGCGCTGCGGCTGTGCCCGCAGTTGATCCTGCTGCCGCCGCGCGGTTCGTTCTACGCCGAAGTCTCGGCGCAGATCCGCGCGATCTTCAATCGCTACACGCCGGTGATCGAAATGCTGTCGCTCGACGAGGCGTTCCTCGACCCGCGCGGCAGCGAGCGTCTGCACGGCGACGCCGAGCGTATCGGGCATTCGATCAAGCGCGACATCGGCGATGAACTGCGACTGATCGCGTCGGTCGGCGTCGCGCCGAACAAGTTCCTGGCGAAACTCGCCAGTGGCCACGACAAGCCGGACGGCTTCACCGTGATCCAGCCGCAGCAAGCGCAAGATTTCCTCGACGCGTTGCCGGTCGAGCGGCTGTGGGGCGTGGGCCAGGCCGCGGCTGCGCGGTTGCATCGCGCCGGCATTCGCCGCGTGTCGCAGTTGCGCCGCGCATCAAAGGCGCGACTGCAAGCCGAGTTCGGGCAGCACGGCGAGCGCCTGTGGCAACTCGCGCACGGCGTGGACGCGCGCGAAGTGATCGCCGATAGCGAAGTCAAGTCCATCTCGCAGGAGACCACCTTCGCCGAGGACATCGCCGATCTCGCGATCCTGCAGTCGTGCGCGCTCGAGTTAATCGAAGGCGTCGGCTTCCGCCTGCGCCAAGCCGGGCTGCGCGGTCGGCGCGTTCATCTGAAGATTCGCTTCGACGACTTCGCCACGATCACGCGCGCGCGCAGTTTGCCGGCACCGACCGACTCCACCGATGAACTCTGGCGCGTCGCCGATGCGCTGCTGCGCAAGGCGTTGACAGCTCGGAACTTCTCGGTGCGACTGATTGGCGTCGGCGCCGGCGACTTCACCCGCGGCGCGCCCGAGCAAGCCGATCTATTCAAGCCCGACGGCGACGCCAAGCAAAAGGCGCTGGACGCATTGACCGACCGAATCCAACGGCGCTACGGCAAGGACGCAGTCCGCCGCGGCAAGTCGCTTCATTCCTGATCGGCGACGCCAAGCAGAAGGCGTTGGACGCATTGACCAAGCGAATCCAACAGCGCTATGGCCAGGATGCAGTGCGCTGCGGGAAGTCGTTTCATTCTTGAGCGGTGTCGTCAATCGCAAAATGTTGGACGCATTGATCGGTCGAATCCAGTGACGCTACGGCAAAGGCGCAGTCCGTCGCGGCAAGTCGCTTATTCTTGATCTGCGTCGTCCAGTCGCAAGTTGTCGATTAGCCGTACCGCGCCGATCCGCGCTGCCACCAGCGCGATCGCGCGCGTCGTCGCGTTTGTTTTTGTGTCGTTAATAGTGTTCTCCCAAATGTCATCCCAAGTTTCGGGATCGCGCACTGCGACATATTCCAGCGTGATGCGCGCGTCGCGCAGAATCTCGCGCATCGCCGCCTCGATCGCATCGCGCTCGCGCCGCCCGGCGCGCCATTCCGCGCGCGCCGCGAGCAAGGCTTGATAGAGTTGCGCCGCGACCGCCAACTGGTCTGCGTGCAAACGTTGGTTGCGCGACGACAGTGCCAGGCCGGAGGGCTCGCGCACCGTCGGGCAAACGACGACGCGGATGCCGTCGAACGCGCGGGCGAGGTCTTTGACCACCAAGGTCTGCTGAAAGTCCTTCGCGCCGAAATAGGCGTTGCATGCGCCGACTGTGGCGAACAGCCGCTCGACGATCGCGCGCACGCCTTGCAGATGCCCGCGGCGATGCGCGCCCTCCAAGTCGCGCATGAACGCGTTTGTATCGGACACAATGATAGCGTCCGGCGGGTTCACCGTTATATTCGCCGCAGCATTTTCGGATTCGGGAAAGAACTCCGCCAGCGTGCCGCCATAGACCATATCGCAGCCGGCGCGCTCGAGCAGGTCGTGGTCGCGCGCTTCGTTGCGCGGATAGCGGCGTAGGTCGTCGGCGTCGTCGAACTGCAGCGGATTGACGAAGATGCTGGCGCAGACCGCGCGGTTTTCACGCGCGGCGCGCTCGACCAGCGAGAGATGTCCGCGATGCAACGCGCCCATCGTCGGCACATAGCCGAGCGCGTCGTCGCCGCAGCGCGCGCGTTGCTGCGCGCACCAACGCGATGCGCTGCGCGGGTCGGGGAGGCGGATCATGCGTCGTGTTGGTCGCCGCGCACGCCGAATGCGATCGCGCGCGCGATCACGTCAACCATCGGCGCAGTTGGTCGGGGTGGTGGATGATCGCGTCCGCGCCCCAGGCGCGCGGGTCGTCGCGCGGCGGGATGTAGCCGTAGGCGGCGGCGATGGTGCGCATGTTGGCGCGTCGTCCGGACTCGATGTCGCGCGCGTCGTCGCCGACATACACCGAGCGTTCGACGCCGACGCCGAGGGTCGCGCAGGCGTGCAGCAGCGGGTCGGGCCACGGCTTCTTGCGCGCCAGGGTGTCGCCGCTGACCACGCAGGCGGCGCGCGCGTCGAGGCCGAGGTCGCGCAGCAGCGGATCGGTCAGGAAGCCGGGCTTGTTGGTGACGATGCCCCATTTGCGCCCGCTGTCCTCGATGCGCGCGAGCAGCGCCTCCATGCCGGGGAACAGGCGCGTGCCGGCGCTCAGGTTGCGGCGATAGAAGTCGAGCAGTTGGCGATGCAGTTCGACCGCGCGCGGGTCGTCGGCGGCGCGCTCCAAGACCAAGCCGAAGCCGATGCAGAGCAGCGCCATGCCGCCTTTGGAGACATGCGGGCGGATGGTTTCAAGCGGCAGCGGCGCGCGGCCATGCGCGCGCAAGATCGCGTTCAACGCGCCGCCGATGTCGGCGGCGGTGTCGAGCAAGGTGCCGTCGAGATCGAACAGGACGGCTTCGATGCGGTCGTTCAATGGGTTGGGTTGTTCAACGGAGTTTGGTCGTTCATCGCGGTTGTTGCGGCTGTCGGATTGCGCGGTTGAGCCGCGGCAAATCAGGGTGATGGAGTGACGGCGCGTAGTCGCGGATGAACGAATCAGCGCGCGTCATTATAGCCGAACTTCGACGATGCAACGACACGCCGCCATTCTGGCGGGTGCGTCGGAAAAACGCTCCCGGCGTTTTTTTCCGACGCTCTTTTCTTTTGCCGTCATTCCCGCAGTCTGTTAAGCGGGAATCCATCGCTCGCGTCAGCGAGCGAGGCAAGCCGAAGGCTTGCTGGTTGTTAGTGCGAACGGAGTCGCGCGGGCTTGCTCACGCCACCCCGCCGGAGTTCAAATTGCCATCCATGGCAAATGGATTCCCCGCATCCCTGCGGGAATGACGGCGGGAAGTGGCTCGCTACGCTCGCGCACTATCGAAAGCAAGCGCGAGGTTTTGTTTTTTCTTTGCTGTCTTTGCGCGTATCATCCTGATG
>JBPCXC010000272.1:0-2661 GCA_051008875.1 bacterium | reverse complement strand
GGATGTTGGCGATTGCTTTCGGTCACCAACGTCACCGCCGCGCGATGACCCTTTTCGGGCGAGCCGGAGACATAGCCCGACGGCTTGTGCAGCAGCACCGTCGCCAAGCCGCGTTGTTGCGCGCGCGCTTCGTCGGCGAGCGTGATCGCGCGGCGCGGATCGATGCGCGCGCCCAAGTCGGCGACCGTCTCGCCGTCAACCCGCACCAGCCCCTGCGCGATGAAACGATCGGCTTCGCGGCGCGAGCACAGTCCGCGCAGCGACATCAGTTTGGACAAGCGCGGATGCTCCACTGATCGCTCCACTTCGCCACTTTCACAATTAACGCCGGCGCCGAAGTTCGCGCGCCGCGCTTAGATCTACGCGTCGCGTTCGCCGGCGGCGAGTTGCGCCGCGCGGCCGATGTAGTCCGCCGGCGTCAACGCCAGCAATCGCGCCTTCGCTTGCGCCGGAATCTCCAGCGTCTCGATGTACGCGTGCAACGTATCGCGATCAATGCCACGCGCGCCGCGAGTCAAGCCCTTCAGTTTTTCATACGGCTGCGCGATGCCGTATCTTCGCATCACCGTTTGGATCGGCTCGGCAAGCACTTCCCAACTCTGCTCCAAGTCCTGCGCCAGTCGCTGCGGCGCGAGTTCGAGTTTGCCGAGTCCGGCGGCGGCGGATTCGACCGCGAGCAAGCCATGCCCGAAGGCGACGCCGAAGTTGCGCAGCACGGTCGAGTCGCTCAGGTCGCGCTGCCATCGGCTGACCGGCAACTTGTCGGCGAAGTGCGTCAGCAACGCGTTGGCGAGTCCGAGATTGCCTTCGGCGTTCTCGAAATCAATCGGATTGATCTTGTGCGGCATCGCGCTTGAGCCGACTTCGCCGGCGACGCTGCGCTGGCGGAAATAGCCGAGCGCAATGTAGCCCCACAAGTCGCGCGACAGATCGAGCAGCGCGGTGTTGAAGCGGCACTGCGCGTGGCACAACGCGGCGAGATGATCATGCGGTTCGATCTGCGTGGTCAGCGGCTGATATACGAGTCCGAGTCCGCTCACGAACTCGCGCGCGATCGCCGGCCAGTCGAGTTCGGGATAGGCCGCCAAGTGCGCGTTGAAGTTGCCCGATGCGCCGTTCAGTTTGCCCAGCAGCGGCTGGCGCTCGAAGTCGTCGAGGCAACGCGCCAAGCGCGCGGCGGCGACCGCGATCTCCTTGCCCATCGTCGTCGGGCTGGCGCTTTGGCCGTGGGTGCGCGCCAGCATCGGCTGCGCCGCGTGGGCGCGCGCGAGGTCGTCGAGTCGCCCGACCAGCGCGCTCATCCGCGGCGCGAGGATTTCGCCGCGCGCGCGCTGCAGCAGCAACGCATAGGCGAGGTTGTTGATGTCCTCCGAAGTGCAGGCGAAGTGCACGAACTCGGCGGCTTTCGACAATGCGCCATGGTCGTCGCGCGCGGCGATGGTTTCTTTCAGGAAGTACTCGATCGCCTTGACGTCGTGGCGGGTCTTGGCTTCGATCGCCTTGACTCGTTCGGCGTCGCGCAACGAGAACGCGCCGGCGGCGGCGCGCAGGAAGTCGCGCTCGGCGGAGTCAAGCGTCGGCGCCTCGGCGATGTCGCGGCGGTCGCACAAGTGGATCAGCCATTCGACCTCGACCTCGAGGCGCGCGCGCATCAGCGCGAACTCGCTGAAGCAGTCGCGCAGGCGGGCGGTGTTGCGATGATAACGCCCGTCCAACGGCGACAGCGCGGTCAGCGCGCTCGCGCTCGATGCAGGCGGAAGCGGATCGTTTGCCAAGTCAGGCTCGCCGATTGCGGGCGTGCAAGCATAGCACATCATACTGGTCGCGACTCGCCGTCATCGCCATGACTCGAATCGCCGCGACTCGACTCAGTTCAACGCCGCACGAATCACGCCGCCGCCGAGGCAGACGTCGTGTTGATAGAGCACCACCGACTGCCCCGGCGCGACCGCCCATTGCGGCTGGTCGAACTCGATGCGCGCACCGCGCGAGTCGCTGTCGACGATCACGCAGTCCTGATCGTCCTGCTGATAGCGAGTCTTCGCCGCGCAGCGCAGCGGCGCGTGCGGCGGCGCGCCGATCCAGTGCAGCCGCTCGGCGAGCACCACGCGCGTCAGTAGCGCCGGATGATCGCGCCCTTGCACTACATAAACGATGTTGCGTGCGACGTCCTTGCCGGCGACATGCCAAGCCGCGCCGGCGCCACCGACGCCCAAGCCGCGGCGTTGGCCGATGGTGTAGCGGAATGCGCCGCGATGCGCGCCAACGGTGACGCCGTCGAGAGTCGCGATGCGTCCTTCGCGCGGCGGCAGGAAACGACCGAGGAAGTCGTCGAATCGCCGCTCGCCGATGAAGCAGATTCCGGTGCTGTCTTTTTTGTCATGCGTCGGCAGACCGAGTTCGTGCGCGGCTTGGCGCACTGCGGACTTATGCATCGCGCCGAGCGGGAATCGCGTGCGGCGCAGCGCGTCTTGGCCGAGCGTGTGCAGGAAATAACTTTGGTCTTTGCCGCGATCACGGCCCCGTAGCAACCGGCAATCGCGCGCGCCGCGCTCGAGGCGGGCGTAGTGGCCGGTGGCGATGCAGTCGGCGCCGAGGCGGATGGCAAAGGCGAGGAACTCCTTGAACTTGATCTCCTTGTTGCACAGCACGTCCGGGTTC
>JBPCXC010000271.1:0-1327 GCA_051008875.1 bacterium | reverse complement strand
GCCGTACTCGATCAGCCGACCGGCCTCGCCGATGGCGTGCGCACCGGTGCTGCAGGCGGTGACCATCGACAGGTTCGGTCCCTTCAAGCCGTGCATGATCGACAGGTTGCCGGAGATCATGTTGATGATGGTCATCGGGATGTAGAACGGCGAGATGCGCCGCGGGCCTTTCTCCAAGTACAAGCGCGTGGTGTTCTCGATGGTGTTGACGCCGCCGATGCCGGAGCCGATGTACACGCCGATGCGCGGCGCGTTGTCGTCAGTGACTTCGAGCCCTGAATCGCGCAACGCATCGATGCCGGCGGCGATGCCGAACTGCATGAAGCGGTCCATCTTGCGCGCGTCCTTCGCCGGCAGATACGCCTGCGGGTCGAAGTCGGCGGCTTCGCCGGCGATGCGGCTTTGCATCTCGGCCGGGTCGAACGCGGTGATCGCGCCGATGCCGTTGCGCCCGGCGAGCATCGCTTGCCAGTTGGCGTCCAAACCGACGCCGAGCGGCGAGATCGCGCCCATGCCGGTGACGACCACGCGGCGCGCCTTCATCCGCGCGCGCCTCGTGCGTCGTCGTGGTGCGCTGCCTGCGGGTGAATCAAGCGATCATCCGCCGCGCGATGGATTGCCGACGGATGGAGAAAGCGATGCCGCGCCGGCGGGCGGCGCGCGGGAGGTCGGGACTCGGGCGCGTGGGCGTTAATCGGATGAGGCATGCGTCGTGATGTAGCCGATCGCATCCTTCACCGTGGTGATCTTTTCGGCTTCGTCGTCCGGGATTTCGGTTTCGAACTCCTCCTCCAGCGCCATCACCAACTCCACCGTGTCCAGCGAATCGGCACCCAAGTCGTCTACGAAGGATGCCTCGGGGGTGACTTCTTCATCGGTTACGCCGAGTTGCTCGACCACGACTTTTCTCACGCGCTCTTCAATTGTGCTCATTTGGTTTTGATCTCCGGATAATACAGGTTGCTGCCAGCGCCGCCGACGCAAATGCGACAGCGAGCCCGCCGCCGGATTATGGCATAAATCGCCGCGGTCAAGGCATGTACAAGCCGCCGTTTATGTGCAGCGTCGCGCCGGTGATGTAGTCGCCCGCCGCCGACGCCAAGAACAGCACCGCGGCCGCGACCTCCTCGGCGGCGCCGAAGCGCGCCAGCGGGATCATCGCGCGCAAGTCCTCGCGCTGCGCGTCGGTCAGCGCGCGCGTCATGTCGGTGTCGATGAAGCCCGGCGCGACCACGTTGACGGTGACGTTGCGCGAGGCGACCTCCATCGCCAGCGACTTCGAGAAGCCGATCAAGCCGGCTTTCGCCGCGGCGTAGTTCGCCTGCCC
>JBPCXC010000270.1:0-1471 GCA_051008875.1 bacterium | reverse complement strand
GTCTTGACTTGCGCTGCGCCGACGAGGTCGAGGCGGCGTTGGCGCGGATGCGGCGCGAGGTCGCGCGCGCCGCGCCGGCGATGAACGACGTCGCCGAGTCGTTCATCGTCGAGCGCATGCTCGAGGCGCCGTTGGCGGAGTTGCTGATCAACATCCGCGCCGACGATCAGTTCGGCATGGCGCTGACGTTGGCGAGCGGCGGCGTGTTGGTCGAGGTCGTCGCCGATGCGATCACGTTGCTGCTGCCGACCGACGCGGTCGAGATTCGCGCCGCGCTCGCGCGGTTGAAGATCGCGCCGTTGCTGGATGGATTCCGCGGACGCGCGGCGGCGGATTCGGATCATCTGGCGCGGATCATCGTCCGCCTCGCCGACTATGCGATCGCCGAGCGCGATTCGATCGCCGAGATCGAGATCAATCCGTTGTTGGTGTATGCCGACGACGCGGTTGCGGTCGATGCGTTGGTGCAGGAATGGGCGTAGCACCGCGCGGATTCGGTCTCGGATTCATTCGCCGCGCGCGTTCGGTTTGATCGCGCCGCGCGCGCTTGCGCGGCGCGCGAGGAATCGTTGATGCGCGGCGTCGGTGCCGTCGTGCCAGGTGCCGAACAGGTGATCGAGCGGCGTCGGCGGGTTGCCGTAGTTGACTTCGAAGTAGCGGTGATGCAGGTTGTGGAAATAAGTGCCGACCGGCACCGTGGTAACCGCGGGCGCCGCGCGCCGACCGATTTCGACTCGCTCGAAGCCGCAATGCGAGAACGCCGGGCCGAGTCCCATGTAGAAGCCGGTGGCGATGACGATGATCGGATCGACCGGCACGATCCACCACAGCATGAACACGCTGAAGAACAGCACGTGCTCGATCGGATGCATCGAGATTCCCGACCACGCGATGGTGTTGACGTTGCGGTGATGCAGTTCGTGCGCGAGGCGATACAGCGGCGGCCAATGCAGCCAGCGGTGGATGCAATAGAAGTGGAGCGTGCCCCAGAACACGATGGCGATGGCGGTCGCCGCGAAATACAGCGGCGCGTCGTGCCACGCGATCGGCGCGATGCGTCCGCTGGCGTACAGCCACAGCGTCAGCGACTCGTACAACGACCAGATCAACGCGCCGCTGGCGAGGCTCCAGAACATGTTGTCCTTGACTTGATCGCCCCACAGGAACGCGCGGTTGTCGCGCGCCGGCCAACGCGGGTCGAACTTGAACGCGCGATCTTGTCGGCGGCGGATGTACAGCACATAGTGCAGCGCGCCGGCGACCAGCGTCAGCAACGCCGCGTTGCGCAGATAGATCGCCGCGATCCAGTCCACGCGCAACGTCGCCATCGTCTCCATGCTCGGCGTCCAAAAGTGCCACGCCAACGCCGCGAGGGCGAGATAGAACACGCCATACGGGAAGATCACCTCGTCCCAAACCCACCGCGCGCAGGCGCGCCAACGCAACGGCCGACGAAAGATCGGCGGCAACT
>JBPCXC010000269.1:0-26141 GCA_051008875.1 bacterium | reverse complement strand
GTCTTGCGCCCCGGGGCGATGTCGCTGTGGCCGACGATGCGCTGCGGCGAAAGCGCCGGACAATGCGCGAGCAAGCAGCGCGCAAGGCGCGCCAACTCGCGGTATTGCGGCGGCTCGAACGTGTCCTCGTCGCAGCCCTCCAACTCGACGCCGAGCGAGAAGTCGTTGACCCGCGCGCGCCCGCGATACGACGACTCGCCGGCATGCCACGCGCGCAGATGAGTCGGCACGAACTGCACCAACTCGCCGTCGCGGCGGATGAGGAAATGCGCCGACACGCGCAACTCGCGCAACGCGGCGAAGCATGGATGCGCGTCGTCGTCGGCGTCGTCGAGTCGGTTGGTGAACAGCCGCTCGATCGCGTCGCCGCCGTAGCGACCCGGCGGCAGGCTGATGGCGTGGATCACCAGCACCTCGATGCGCGCGTCGTCGGGACGCGAGTCGCAGTTCGGCGACGGCGTGAAACGCGCGGGCGAGACGCGACCGGTCGCGTCGTCGAACGACAACACGTCGTGCGACGACGGCGGCGGCGACCGCGGTGGCGACCGCGGTGGTGACGGCGTCTCCGCGCTCATCCCAACTCCAACCCGATGCGACGCTTGCTGCGGGTGGACGGCGTCAGCGCGAAGTCGCGCGCGAGTCGCGCGCCCAAACTCATCACCGCGGCGATCGCCGCCGGCGACTGCGCCGACTTCAACTCCAGTTCAATCTCGTGCAACGCGACTTGCTCGCTGCGACCGTGGATCACGCCGCGGTCGGCGACCAGTTCGACCGAGACGCCGACGCCGTCGGAAACATCGCCGTCATCGTCGAGCAACAAGTTGCGGATGCTTCGGCGCATGTCCACGCGCACGCGCACATGCAGCGGTGCGTCGGCGGCGATGACTTCGAGGATTCGGTCTTTGAGTTCGCCGTCGGGCAGTTGCGCCGCGCAGTCCAGTTCGCCGGCGATATCCGCCTCCAGTTCGCGCCGGCTCGACAAGCCGTGCTCGATCGCGCCGGCGAACTTGCACGCCGCGCGCCATCTTTCGCCTTCGCGTCGCGCGCGCAGCGATCGTCCGCTGCGTTCCAGCGCGTTGTCGTCGGTGTCGTAGTACAAGCCGTGGTAATGCACCGCATCGGCGGCGCCGACGCCGGTGTCCAAGCGCCGCACCAGCGCGCAGCGCAGCACGCGGTCGAGCGTCGCGCCGCCGTCGGCGGTGAGTTTCAACTCGATCTCGTGCATCGCGCGCGCAGTCAGATCGACTCGACCAGCAACTTGACGATGGCGCGCTCGGTGACCTCCTCGACGGTGAAGCGATAGCCCATTTCGATCACGCTTTCGCCGCGCGCCGGGATGTGCCCCAACTGCGCCATGACCAAGCCGCCGATGGTGTGATAGGCGCGGCTGTTCAAGTTGATCTCGAGGATGTCGTTGACCTCGGAGATCGCCGAGCGCGAGTCCATCAAGTACTTGCCGTCGCCGACCGCTTCGATCACGCGGCGGCGGCGCGGCAGGTATTCCTCGAAGTCGTAGCCGACGTCGATGTCGCCGACCACCTCCTCGACGATGTCCTCCATGGTGATGATGCCGACCGCCGAGCCGAACTCGTCCACCACCACCGCCATGTGATCGTCGCGCTGGCGCAGCACCGGCAGCAGTTGGTCGATGGTCTGCAGCGGAAGTACATAATGCGCCGGGCGGATCAACGCCTCGAGTTCGCGCTCGCGCAGGTCGGCGTCCAGCAAGTCCCAGGTGGTCAGCGTGACGATGCCGATGAGGTTGCTGATGTTGCCTTGATACACCGGCAGGCGGTTGTAGCCTTTGCGCCGCACGGTCGCGACCGCGCGCAGGATGTCGCTGCTGCGGCTGATCGCGGCGACCTCGGCGATCGGGATCATCGCCTCGCCGACGGTGGTCTCGCCGAAGCGGATGACGCGGCGGATGCGGCCGCGGTCGAACGCGTCCACCGCCGAGGTGCGCTCGGCCATGTCGGCGACCGAGCGGATTTGCTCGCGCGTCATGAACAAGTTCTGCTCGACCTTGCCGCCGCCGAACAGCCGCGCGCAGAGTCGTGCGATGCGCGAGAAGACGAAGATGATTGGATAGAACAGGAACGAGAACCAGCGCAGCGGATAGATCGCCATCGGCGCGATCGCGTCGGACTTTTGTTGATACACGCTCTTCGGCACGATCTCGCCGAAGATTAATAACAACGGCGTCAGCGCGAGGAAGGCGTACAAGTCGCCGCCGTCGCCGAACAACTCGATGAAGGCGATGGTGCACAGCGTGGTCAGCGCGACCGTGGCGATGTTGGAGCCGACCAAGGTGGTGCCGAGCAGCACGTCCGGCTCCTTGTACAGATCGAGCACGCGCTTGGCGCCGTCGTCGCCCTGGTTGGCGCGCGCGCTGAGTTTGATCTTGTCGGAGTTGACCAGCGCGATCTCGGCGCCGGAGAAGAAGCCCTTCAGCAGCAGCAACGCGATCAACAGCAGAATGACGCCGGCGGCGATCATGGCTTTGTGTCCTTTGCGTCGGTGCGCGCGGCGTCGTTGGTGTGCGGCGCGTCGCCGTCGTCGCCATCACCGTCGTTGTCGTCGTCGTTGTCGTTGTCGTTGTCGTCGTCATCCCCACGCTCGAACGCGTCCGCGTCCACGCTTTCGGGCATCGCTTCGACCGGCGGCGCGCCTTTGTTGTGCGCGTCTTGCGCAGCGTCGTCGCTGCCGGGGATTTCGTCGCCGATGACTTGCGGCGCGCGCTCGAACGCTTCGGCATCGATGCCCTGCGCGACCCGCACCTTGGCGATGCGATGCGCGTCCATCTCCAGCACTTGGATCAGGATGTCGTCCAGCCGCACCGTGTCGCCCTCCTTCGGCAGGCGGTCGAGCGCGCGGAAGGCGACGCCGCCGATGGTGGTCATGCGCGGGTCGTCGATGCCGAAGTTGGCGAGGTTGTCGAAGTCGTTCAACTTCATGTCGCCGGGGACTTCGTAGATGTTGCGGTCCATCTCGGCGTACAAGTTCGCGGTCGCGCGGCTGCCGCCGCTGACGTCGCCGAAGATGAAGTTGGTCACGCCGCGCATGGTGATGAAGCCCTCGACGCCGCCGAACTCGTTCAGGCAGGCGGCGGCGCGCGCGTCGTTGCCCTGGAAGAAGTCGAACATCTCGTCCACCTTCTTGGTCAGCGGCACCACCACCGGCGGATGCATGATCTCCTCCGGCGCGAGCGCGGCGAGATCGGCGCCGTCGAGCACCAAGCGCAGAACGTCCTCGGCGTGCACGAAGCCGACCAGATTGTCGCGGTGGGTCTTGAACACCGGCACGCGCGAATGGCGATAGGCGATGAACTTCTCGATCATCTCCGGCACGCTCATCTCGATGTTGAGGAACGCCATGCGCGTGCGCGGCGTCATCACCTCGACGATCTCGGTATCGCCGGCCTCGAGCAGGTTGTAGATCAGCGCGCGCTCGGTGGCGTCGAGCACGCCCTCCTCGGCGACTTGCTCGACCAAGGTGAGGAACTCGTCGGCCTGCAGGATGTTGTCGGCCGCCTTCGCCTCGCCGACCAGCGCGGTGGTGACGCGCTCGGAGACGCCGCGGATCGCCCAGCGCAACGGCGTGATGAGGCGGATCCAAAAACGCATCGGCGCGGCGACGATGCGCGTGCTGTATCGCACCGGATTGTGCACCGCCACAGTCTTCGGCGTGACCTCGCCGAGCAGCAGCAGCAGCGGCACCATCACCAGCAGGTTGATCCAGCCGGCGTCGGCGGAGCCGTACAGCACGACCAAAATCGCGGTCATGTTAGCGGCGGCGGCGACGTTGACCAGTTCGTTGCCGCTCAAGATGGAGATGATCAGCCGGCGCGGCTGATCGAGCAGTTCGTGGATGGTCTCGGCGCGCGGGTTGCGCTCGCGGCGCAGTTGCTGCAGGTCGAGCCGCGACAGCGAGAACAGCGCGGTCTCAGAACTCGAGAAGAACGCCGAGCACAACAGCAGCAGCGCCTGCACGCCGAGGCGCAACGCCATGTCCGGCTCCGACAGCAGCGCCGGGTCGAACGCGAACGCGCCGCACAAGCCGGCGGCGAGCGCCTGCCAAGACTGACTGATGAGTGACAGAATGGGTTCCATTGCAGGATAACGACGGGGGTTGCGCGCTCATCCGACCGGATCGCCTCGGGGTTTGGTTGGCGCGATTATTCCTCAAAACGCGATTGATTTCAATGTATAATCGCGACTTGTCGACAAATCGCTTGCGTTGCCGAAATATTTTCGCAATCGTCGTCGCCATCGCAATGCCACGACCGCAATCGCCGCCATCCGTGAAATGAGCAAGAATGTGACCGCCCTGCGCCGCGCCCGCGCCGCGACCGCCGCACCGTCGGCGAAGTCGCCGATGTCGTCGCTTGCGCCGCAGACGCGTGCGCATCCGCCGGCGCCGAACGATCTCGATCGTCCGGAGTGGTATCTCAACCGCGAACTGACTTGGCTGCGGTTCAATCGCCGCGTGCTGCGCGAAGCCACCGACGCGCGCAATCCGCTGCTCGAGCGGCTGAAGTTCTTCGCCATCTTCGCCTCCAACATCGACGAGTTCTTCATGAAGCGCATCGGCGGGCTGCGGCTGCAGGTCGCCGCCGGCGTGTCCGAGTTGTCGATCGACGGACGCTCGCCGCAGCAGCAACTCGACCAGGCGCGCGCGATGGTGGTCGAGATCGAAGCCGAGCGCGACCGCGAGTTGCCGCGCCTGCTGACGCAACTCGCCGAGCACGGCATCCGCATCGTCGAATACCGCGAACTCGACGACGACGCGCGCGAGGCGATGCGCCAGCACTATCTCGACAACATCTTCCCGCTGGTCACGCCGCAGGCGATCGATCCGGCGCATCCGTTCCCGTTCATCTCCAACCTGTCGCTCAACATCCTGGTCACCATCCGCCTAGCCAACGAGGACGAGCCGATGCTGGCGCGGGTCAAGGCGCCGATCGGCGCCGACGTGCCGAGATTCATCCGCGTCGGCGAGAGCCAGCATTTCGTGCCGCTCGAGGACGTGATGGCGAACAACCTCGACCTGCTGTTCCCCGAGGTCGAGATCATCACCCGCGACTTCTATTTCGTCGCCCGCAACGCCGCCGCCGAGCGCCCCGAATCGGGCGTCAACGACTTGATGGAGGTGATCGAACTGGAGTTGCGCGACCGCCGCATCGCGCCGCTGGTGCGCATGGTGGTCAGCCGCGACATGGACGACGACCGCAAGGGCATGCTCGCCGCCGAACTCGGCCTCGATCTGCAGCGCGACGTGTTCGTGCAAGACGGCTTGATGATGCAGCGCGAACTGATGCAACTGGCGTCGCTGCCGATCGCCGAGTTGCATTATCCGCCGCACACGCCGGTCAATCATCATCGCCTGCAGGAGCAGCAGCGCAGCATTTTCCATCTGGTGCGCGAGGCCGAATCGATCCTGCTGCAGCACCCGTATGAATCCTTCGCCACCTCGGTGGTGCGATTCCTCGAGGAGGCGGCGCGCGACCCGAAGGTGCGCGCGCTGAAGATGACGCTGTATCGCACCGACCGCCAGACGCGCGTGGTCGATCTGCTGATCGAGGCGGCGCGCAACGGCAAGCAGGTCGCGGTGGTGGTCGAGTTGAAGGCGAAGTTCGACGAGGCCGCGAACATCGAATGGTCGGAGCGGATGGAGCAGGCCGGCATCCACGTCACCTACGGCGTGATCGGGCTGAAGACGCACTGCAAGGTGCTGATGGCGGTGCGCCAGGACTACAGCGGGCTGCGCCGCTATGTGCACATCGGCACCGGCAACTACCACGGCGGCACCGCGCGGCTGTACACCGATCTCGGGCTGCTCAGTTGCGACGAGGACATCGGCCGCGACGTCACCGAGTTGTTCAACTACCTGACCACCGGCTGCGCGCCGCGGCGCAACTACCGCAAGATCATTCCCGCGCCGAAGCACCTGAAGAAGACCCTGCTCGCCAACATCGCGCGCGAGATTAAAGCGCATAGCGAGAAAGAGCCCGGCTTGATTCAAATCAAGACCAACGCGCTCGAGGACAGCGACTTGGTCAAGGCGCTGTATCAAGCGTCGCAGGCGGGGGTCAAGATCGAACTAATCGTGCGCGACACCTGCCGCCTGCGCCCCGGCATCCCCGGCGTCTCCGAGCACATCAGCGTGATCAGCATCGTCGGCCGATTCCTCGAGCACAGCCGCATCTTCTATTTCCGCAACGGCGGACGCGAGGAGTACTTCATCGGCTCGGCGGACTTGATGAAGCGCAACTTGGAAAGCCGCGTCGAAGCGGTCGTGCGCATCACCCCGAGCGCGCTGCAGAAGGAGTTGCGGCTGGTGCTGAACACCCTGCTCGACGACAACGAGAACGCGTGGGAGATGCAAAGCGACGGCGTCTATGTGAAGCGCCAACCAAGCGATGACTCGCGCGCCAGCCAGTTGCAGCAAATCGAGTTCGCGCAAGCGCGGCTGAAGACCAAGGCGCACAAGAAACTATTGCGCAGCGGACATCAGCGCAAACGTAACTGAAGCGTCGGCGGCGATTGGAGGCGCGACGTCGGCGATCGAAAGCGGCGTCCGCGTAACTGAAACGGCGTTCGCAATTGGAAGCGGCGTTTGCGCTTGGCGCTTCGCCGACGCGCCGCCGACGCGCGTCAGCCGATCACCAGTCGGCGATCTGCTCACACGGAATGCTCTGCTCCTCCAGCATCACCGGAATATCGTCATCAATGCGATAAAGCGTCGCGCCGTTGCGTGTGATCAGCGCGGCTTGCAACGGATGCTCGATCTTCGCGCCGTCGAGCGTCTGCAGCGCGCCCTGCGCGATCAACGCATTGACCCGCCCGAGCCGCGCCGGGTCGAGCAGCGACACCGGCTGCTTGGTGATCGGGCAGACCAGGATTTCCAGCAGTTTTCGATCGATGCTCATCGCGCGCCAGTATAGCACCGCGCGCGACGCGCTCGATGGAACGCGTGTAAACTCAGCGAAACGGCGAGTGCGCCTTAACGAAACGGCTGCGTCAGCAATCGGTCGAGTCGCGCTTCATCGCGCGCGCGGTAGTTGCGCTGGCCGATCTGCATTGCGGCGTGGCCGTCGCGCGGCTGCGCGGCGTAACTGCCGAACAGCCGATCCCACAGCGACAGGCTGAAGCCGTAGTTGCGGTTGTATTCATCGGCATGCACGGCGTGATGCACGCGATGCATGTCCGGCGTCACCACCAGCCAGCGCAGCGCGCGGTCGGCTAATCGCGGGAGTTTGACGTTGCCGTGATTGAACATCGCCGCGGCGTTCAAGATAATCTCGAACGCGATCGCCGCCAGCACCGGCGCGCCGAGCAGTACGATTACCGCGGCTTTGATCAGCATCGAGACGACGATCTCGAGCGGATGGAAGCGCAACGCGGTGGTGGCGTCGAACTCGGTGTCGGTGTGATGCATGCGATGGAACTTCCACGCCATCGGGATCGCGTGGAACAGCCGATGCTGCCAATAGACCGCGAGGTCGAGCAGCAGCAGCGAGATGATGATGCTCGGCCACAGCGGCAGTTGCAGCCACAGCAGCAGCCCGAACTGATTGAAGATCGAGAACAACGCCGCGCCGACCGCGCTCAGCGGCGCCAGCGCGAGCAACAACGCGTTGAGCGCGCCGACGCCGAGATTGCCGGGCCAGCGCAACGCGC
The DNA here is from genome assembly GCA_051008875.1 of bacterium. Taxonomy (GTDB): domain Bacteria; phylum Pseudomonadota; class Gammaproteobacteria; order Arenicellales; family Poriferihabitantaceae; genus JAHRAW01. The sequence goes on along the minus strand of JBPCXC010000269.1, from coordinate 18,462 downwards.
GCCGTTGCGCCGCGCGGCGCGGCGCGAAGCGCTCCCAAATCATCATGCCAAGCAGCACGGCGAAGAACACCGACAGCCGAATCGGCGCTTCCGGACTCATCCTGCGATGGCGTTGATCACAACGCGAACGAGCGACGATGCGTCAAAACCAAGATTCATCGCGATGTTCGCGAACGAACTCGGCAAGCATGTCAGCGTACAACCGCATCGCGAGTCGCGTCCATTCGCCGCCGCCGGGCGGGAACTCGATGATATCGCCGTTCGTCAAACGCAAACTCGCCGCCGGCATCACCTCACGCGTCGCACTGGTGACGAAGCATTCGGCGGCGCTGGCCAACTCGTCGCTGTGGATCGGTCGCTCGACGCCTTCGTGCCCTGCGCGCGCGAGCAGTCCGACCAAGCATTCGCGCGTCAAGCCGAGCAAGTTGCCGCTGGCGGGAGTGGCGAGCGCGCCGTCGAGCACGAACCACACGTTGCTGTTGGAGCATTCGGTCACCGCGCCGGCGGCATCGAGCATCACGCATTCATCCGCGCCCATCGCCCGCGCTTCGGCGAGGCCAAGGATGTTGTTGAGGTAGTTGCCGCCCTTGATGTTCGGGTCGAGCGTGTTGACCGCGTTGCGGCGCAGGTCGGTAATCGCCAGCGACAAGCCGTTTCGATACAACGCCGGCTCCCAGCGCGGCAGCGGCTTGACGATAACGATCAGCCGGGTGCGCAAGTCCTCGCTCGGATACAACTCGACCGTGCCTTCGCCGCGCGTGATTTGATAGCGCACATACACTTCATCGCCCGCGCTCGAGCACGCGTCGGAAGCGGCGACGGTGTCGCGAATCGCGGCGACGATCTCATCCTTGCTCTGACTCAGATTCATCCGACTCAATCGCGCCGAGTTCATCAGCCGCCGATGATGTTCCTCGAACATGAACGGAATGCCCGAGTAAGTGCGGAACACTTCGTAGATCGAGTCGCCGTACAGGAATCCGCGGTCGAGCACCGGCACGCGGGCTCGATCCAGCGGCGCGATCTCGCCGTCGATGTATCCGGTCGGCGCGATCATCATCGCCCCGCGAAAATTCGATCAATGTTCATTCGGCCGCCAGCGCGGTGCGCCAGTCGGCGATCGCCAATACGATTCGCGGCCAGGCGCGATCAATCGCCGCAGCGTTCAGCACCCAGAACAAGTCGAACGCGAACGTGAAGCCTGCGTCGCGCGCGCGAAATGGCAGGATCAACTCGTCCATCTCGACAGCCAAGTCGCCGTCGCTCCCGTTCACGCGCAACTCGGTCAATGTGATTCGATTGTCGGCGAGCGCGAAGTGAAAGTCGGCGGTGGCGGCTTCGCCGACTTCGATCGCGGCGTCGCCATTCGCCGACAACGCGCCGGACGACGTTGCGCGCGTCGGCAACGCATACGAAATCGTCTCCACCTTCAACTCGGCGGCGATGCGCGCGCGTTGGTCGCTTTCGGTGCGCGCGGTGACTTCGGTGTCGTGCATCGAAATCGTTTCGAGATTCGCGGCCAAGCGCGCGGTGCTGGTCAGCGCGACGTGGAGCGGCGCGGGCAACGCGTCGCTGGCGGCTTCGAACGACAGATTGATTTGCGACGACGCGCCCGGCGTCAGCCGTCCACCAGCGAGATTGATCTGCGACAAACGAACCTCATGGCCGGCGGCGCGATCATTCCAACGCGCGCGCCCGTCCGCGATCGAAACGCCCTGCACCGCCAGCGCGGCGGGCGTCGCGGCGTCCGGCGACGCATCGCCGAGCGGCATGCGCGCGGTCAAGTCATCCCAGTTGGCGATGCCGTCGGCGCGGCGGATGAGATGGACTTGCGGGCGATGCAACGTCACCGCGTCAAGGCGCCATTCATCCCGCAGCAGCGGCAGCAGTTCGACGCGAACCTCGGCGCGCTCGACCGCCAGCATCGGCGCGTCGGCGGAGTCGGCGAAGTCGGCGCGATGGGATAACTCGACTCGCCCGGTGTTGATTCCCAAAAACGGGAAGAACACGAGTTCAACGTCGCCGTGCCAAGTCAAGTCGCGGCCGGTTTGCTGCTTGATCCACGCGGCGATTTCCGGCTTGTAGTCGTTCGGATCAATCAGGCTGATCGCCAATGCCGCCACGCCGACCGCCAATGCCGCGAGCACGCCGACGATACGCAGCCATCGCAGCGCGTTCATTCGGCGCCTCGGCGCGACTCAAGCACCACGCGCTCGCGGCGCGCCAGCGTCGGCAAGTCAACCGCGGACGCATCGGCGTCGTGCACGACATCATTCTCATCCGTTTGCACCAACCGCAACGCATGTTCGATCACTTCGACGCCAGCGCCGCGTCGGTGGGCGTTCTCGGACAGATGCCGCCGCCAACTGCGCGCGCGCGGCGCGCCGTGGAACAGGCCGAGCATCGGGCGAATCATCGGCGCCAAACGCGTGCCGCGCGCCAGTTGCCGCTCGACATGCGGCAGATACGCGCGCACCGCATCGGCGCGCGTGCGCGGCGCATCGGCGCGATCGGAGTCGTTGAAAATGATTTGATCCACCGCGCGCAGCATCCACGGATTGCAACGCGCCTCGCGTCCGATCATCACGCCGTCGGCGTGGCGCAGATGCGCGCGCGCTTCGCGCAAGGTGGTGATGCCGCCATTAATAGTGAAGCGCAGGTCGGGGAAGTCGCGCTTCAAGCGATACACGCGCGGATAGTCGAGCGGCGGCACCGAGCGATTCTGCTTCGGGCTCAGTCCGTTCAACCATGCCTTGCGAGCGTGAATGATGAAATGCGCGCAGCCGCCGGCGGCGACGCGCGCGATGAACTCGGTCAGATGTTGGTAACTGTCGCGGTCGTCAATGCCGATCCGAGTCTTTACCGTGACCGCGACCGCATCGTTCGCGATCGCCGCGCGCATCGCCTCGACGCAACGCGCGACTCGATCCGGCTGCGCCATCAAGCAAGCACCGAACTCGCCGCTTTTGACGCGCGCGCTCGGGCAGCCGACGTTGAGATTGACCTCGTCGTATCCGGCCGCATCGGCCAAGCGCGCGCAAGCCGCCAACTCGTCCGGGTCGGCACCGCCAAGTTGCAGCGCAAGCGGTCGTTCGCGCGCATCGAAGCCGAGGAATCGCTCGCGTTCGCCGTGCAGGATCGCGCCGCAGGTTTTCATCTCGGTGTACAATCGCATGCGCCGGCTCAGCGGGCGCAGGAAGATGCGGAAGTGACGGTCGGTCACATCCAGCATCGGCGCGACGGAGAATTCAACTGGCATGATTCGGTTCGGCGTGTGGCGGTTGGAACAGCGCGATTATATCATCGGCGCGACTCGATTCCGCGCTCGCCGCCGCGCCGCATAGCGGTTGATTCTCGCACCGACTCGGTACATTGCAGCGCGCCTGATAATAGTGATAACGTTAACGTTGGCGTTAGCGCGCATAAGCACGCTCCGATGCACAAGAAAATGCAAAACACTTTGGACGACCTGTGCAAACGCGGGCTCGACCGCCACCTCGCCCGCATCAACCGCGGCATCGAGAAGGAGAGTTTGCGCGTCGACGCCGACGGCTTGCTGGCGCAGACGCCGCATCCGCGCGCGCTCGGCTCGGCGCTGGCGCATCCGTCGATCACCACCGACTATTCCGAGGCGCTGCTCGAGTTCGTCACGCCGATCCACACCGATGTCGATCAACTGCTGGCGAACCTGTCCGACATCCATCACTTCGTCTATCGCGGCATCGAGTCCGAGATCCTGTGGGTCAACAGCATGCCGTGCATCGTGCGCGGCGAAGAGCACATCCCGATCGCGCGCTACGGCGACTCCAACGTGGCGCGGATGAAGGAAGTTTATCGTCGCGGCTTGCGTTTGCGCTACGGCAGTTTCATGCAGACCATCGCCGGCATCCACTTCAACTTCTCTATGCCCGAGGCGTTCTGGGGCGAGTTCCTCGAGCGCGACGACGCCGATGAAATCCGGCGGCAGAAGTCGGTCTATTACTTCGCGCTGATCCGCAACTTCCATCGCCATTCGTGGCTCGGCTGCTACTTGTTCGGCGCCTCGCCGGCGGTGTGCAAGACCTTCCTGCAAGGGCGCGAGCATTTGCTCGACGACTTCGACTCGCATAGTTTCTACGCGCCCTGCGCGACCTCGCTGCGCCTCAGCGGACTCGGCTACAGCAGCGACGCGCAAGCCGGCATCGAGATCTGCTACAACAGCGTCGAGACCTTCGCCGCCTCGCTGCGCCGCGCGATTCAAACGCCGCATCCGCAATACCAGAAACTTGGCGTGAAAGCGGACGGCGTCTATCGCCAACTCAACGCCAACCTGCTGCAGATCGAGAACGAGTTCTATTCGGTCATCCGCCCCAAGCGCGTGGCGAACTCCGGCGAGAGTCCATCGCGCGCGCTGCAGCAACGCGGAGTGGAATACGTCGAAGTGCGCAGCGTTGACTTGAACCCGTTCGCGCCGATCGGCATCGACGCCGAATGCGTGCGCTTCTTCGACTTGCTGCTGCTGCATTGCTTGTTCGCCGACAGCGCCGACATCGACCGCGACGAATGGAACTGCGCGGCGGAGAATCGCCAGCGCGTGGTCATGCGCGGACGCGAGCCCAACTTGCAGTTATGCGAGAACATCGACGGCGCCAACCGCGAGAGCGACTTCGCCGCGCGCGCCAACGCGTTGCTCGACGACTTGGCGCCGCTGGCGGAGTTGCTCGACCAAGTCGGCGACGGCGGTGCGCAATACCGCGACGCGCTGCAAGCGCAACGCGCGAAAGTCGAAGACCCGTCGCGCACGCCGTCGGCGCGCATCCTGCGACGGATGCGCGAGCAAGGCGCGAGTTTCTACGAGTTCGCGATGGACATGGCCGAGCGGCACGAAGCGCATTTCAAGCGCGCGCCGATCGCGCCGCGCGCGCTGCAGCGGATGCAGGACGAAGCGGCGCGATCGCATCTGCGCCAACGCGAGATCGAAGCCGCCGACACGCTCGACTTCGACGCCTTCCTCGCCGATTATTTCCGCCGTCAGAATCAAGGATGACTCGAACACCGACTCAAAGGTCGAGAGCCGCCGCGCGCGCTTGCCACGACGCCGGTTTTGCGCGACAATGCGCGCGAAACCATCCGCGCCGACGCGCATTGCACCGATGACCGCCTCCACCGAACAACTCGAAAAAGCCCAGCGCGGCGGCGGCTTCATCGCCGCCCTCGACCAAAGCGGCGGCAGCACGCCGAAGGCGCTCAGCCTGTACGGAGTCGCGCCGGACGCATACTCCGGCGACGACGAGATGTTCGCCAAGGTGCACGAAATGCGCACCCGCATCATCACCAACCCCGCCTTCGACGGCGACTGCATCCTCGCCGCGATCTTGTTCGAGAACACGATGGATCGCGCAATCGCCGGCAAGCCGACGGCGCGTTATCTGTGGGACGAAAAACGCATCATCCCGATCCTGAAGATCGACAAGGGACTCGCCGACGAAGCCGACGGCGTGCAGTTGATGAAGCCCAATCCGGGACTCGCCGCGCTGCTCGACAAGGCGGTCGCCAACGGCATCTTCGGCACCAAGATGCGCTCGGTGATCAAGCATGCCGACGCTGCCGGAATCGCCGCGGTCGCGGCGCAGCAGTTCGACACCGCGAAGACCATCATCGCGCATGGACTGGTGCCGATCGTTGAACCCGAGGTGGACATCCATTCGCCGCGCAAGGCGCAAGCCGAAGCGATGCTGCGCGATCAAATCCAAGCGCATCTCGATCGCCTCGACGAAGGCGAGCGGGTGATGCTGAAACTGACCTTGCCGGAGCGCGCCGACTTCTACGCCGACTTCACGCGCCACCCGAACTGCCTGCGCGTCGCCGCGTTGTCGGGCGGCTACAGCCGCGAAGAATCGTGCCGCCGCCTAACGCAGAACCACGGCATGATCGCCAGTTTCTCCCGCGCCTTGAGCGAAGGCTTGTCGGCGCGCCAAAGCGACCACGAGTTCACCGCGACGCTGCGCGACTCGATCGCCGCGATCGTCGCCGCCTCCGCGACTTAAGTTGCGTTCGCGATTTGGTTGCGACAACACGCCCCGGTAGCTCAGTCGGATAGAGCGGCCGCCTCCTAAGCGGCAGGTCGGAGGTTCGAATCCTCTCTGGGGCGCCAAGTCGCGCAAGCGGATCGAGCCGAGGAGCGAAGCGTTGCGCGCGCGGATGAAACGCGATGCACGCGACTTAAGCGACTCAACTGCGATGATGACTTGCATTGCCCGCGACAACCTTTCACCAAGCAAGCGAGATGAAATTCACCGACGAACGCGAGTTCATCTATTCCCGCGCCTACCGTGGCCCGCTGCGTTGCGTTATCCTCGATTGGGCGGTACTACGATGGACTTCGGCTGCATCGCGCCGGCGGTGGTGTTCTGCGCGGTGTTCGAAAAAGCCGGCGTGCCGATTAGCATCGAGCAGGCGCGCATCCTGATGGACGCGCACAAGAAGGTGCACATCAACTTGATCTGCGAACTCCCGAGCGTGCGCCGACGTTGGATCGAAGCGCATGGCGCGGCGTCGAACGAAGACGACGTCAACCGAATGTTCGAGGACTTCGTGCCGATGCAAGAGGCGTGCTTGTCGGAGTATTCGACCTTAATCCCCGGCACCTTGGAAGTCGTCGCCGAATGCCGCAAGCGCAACTACAAGATCGGCTCGACCTCCGGCTACCTACCGGGAATGCTGGCGATCAACCAAGCCGACGCGGCGCGGCAAGGCTATGTCCCCGACGCCACCTTCGGTGCCGGCGACGTCGCGCGCGGCCGCCCGTCCCCGCACATGGTGCTGCGCAACATGCTCGAACTCGACATCTCGCCGGTGCAGTCGGTGGTCAAGATCGACGACACCTTGAGCGGCATCGAGGAAGGCTTGAACGCCAGCGCTTGGGCAATCCGCTTAGGCGCCTCCGGCAACGAAGTCGGCGTCGCGTTGGATGAATGGAACGCCTTGCCCGAAGCGCTCAAGCAGCGACACCGCGATCGCGTCTATCCGACGATGTACCAGCGCGGCGCGCACTATGTCATCGACAGCATCGCCAACTTGATGCCGTGCCTCGACGACATCGAACTGCGCCTGCGACGCGGCGAGCGGCCATAGATCCCGCCGACCGCGCCGCGCGCGAATGCACCACGAGTTCTGGCATCACCGCTGGCGCGAAGGCCGGCTGGGCTTCCACCAACGCAAGATCAACTCGCGCCTGCGCAACCACTTCCACGCCCTCGCGCTGCCCGCCGGCGCGACCGTGTTCGTGCCGCTATGCGGCAAGTCGCTCGACATGCTGTGGCTCGCCGAACAAGGCTACCGCGTGCTCGGCAATGAAATCAGCGACATCGCTTGCCGCGACTTCTACGTCGAGAACAACCTGCGATACGAAGTGGAAGGCGGGCGCGATGAAGGGCGTGACGACAACGACGGCGACGGCGGCAGTGACAACAGCGATGGCAGCGACGACGACGACGGCAACGACATGGCGAACAACGGCGCGTCGAATGGCAACGCGACGAGCGACGGCATGACAAGTGGCAACGCAACGAGCAACAGCACGACAAACCGCGATGCGAAAAGCCGCGCGCGATTCACCAAATACATCGGCGACGACATCGCGCTTTGGTGCGGCGACTTCTTCGCCCTGCGCGCGAGCGACCTGCGCGATGTCCAAGGCGTCTATGACCGCGCCGCGCTAATCGCATTGCCCGAAGCCATGCGCCCCGACTACGCCGCGCACCTCGCTACGCTGCTGCGCCGCGGCGCGCAAGTGTTCCTGATCAGCATGGACTACGACGAACGCAAAATGAAAGGCCCGCCCTTCTCCGTCCCCGAACGCGCCGTGCGCGACTTGTTCGCCACCAACTTCGCCCTCCAAATCATCACCCAATCCTCCGGCCCCGACATCGTTGGCCACCTCTCCGAACGCGGCCTGGACACCTTGAACGAAAAAGTGTATTTGCTGCGGCGGTTGTGAAGGAGCGCAAAGAGAATGCCAAAGCCCCGCTGATCCAGCGGGGCTTTTCCCTGGCACTTATGCGCGTCGGCTAGCTGTACCGATACGGCACGCCGACTTGCTCCATCACCGCGGTGTAGTCCTTGAATATCTGCACCACCTTGGCCGCGCGCGGGCTGCTTGAAGCGACCTCGTCCCAGAATCCTTCGGCGTCTTTGACCACTTGATCCCATTCATCCGCCGGGATCGTGGTGAGTTCCATCTTCTTGCCTTCGGCCCGGAGTTTGGCCTCTCCGCCCCAATACCAGACTTGGCGGTAGTAGTGCGAACTGTCCATCGAAAGTTTGAACAACTCTTGCAAGTGCGGCGGCGTCGCCTCCCAACTCTTGGTGTTGGCGAAATACGAACCGCACCACGCGCCGGTGACATTGTTGAGCAAGGCGTAATCGCATACATCGGCCCAGCCGACTTCATAGGCTTCGGTGAAACCGCACCAAGCGACGCCGTCCAGTTCGCCGGTCTGCAATGCGACTTCGATATCATCCCACGGCAAAGTGACCGGCACCAAGCCGTAGCGGGACAGGAATCGACCTGCGGTCGGCACGCCGAACACGCGCTTGCCGTTCATGTCGGCCAGGCTGCGGATCGGTTTCTTGGTGAAGATATGGCATGGATCCCAAGCGCCGGCGCCGAGCCATTCCACGCCCTTGACCTCGCCATAGGCCTCCGCCCAGATTTCATTCATGCCGTAATACTTAAACAGCACCGGCAGATCGAGGCTATATCGGGTCGAAAACGGGAAGTAGCCGCCGAACACGTTGATGTCCACCGGCGACGCCATGGTGGCGTCGTCGCTTTGCACCGCGTCGATCGTGCCGTTTTGCATCGCGCGAAACAATTCGTCGGTGGCGACCAGTTGATCGGCGTAATAGAGCTCGATCTCCATCTGGCCATGCGCGGCGATGTTGAACGCTTCGATCTGCGGCTTGATCACATGCGCTCCAAGCGGCGCGCCCGAATAGGTTTGCAGCCGCCATCTGATTGGCTTGGTGGCCGAGTACGCATACGGCGCGCTGGCGGCGGCGAGGATGCCGGCGGTGCCGACGCCGGCCTGCTTGATGAAATCCCGGCGGCTGCGATTGTTGGATGGGGTGGATGGTTTACGGTCTTTCATTACGATTCTCCGATAGGTGGGTGGATTGGTTAACTAGAACAGTTTCTATGCGATGAGTTGCTGCGCAGATTGCCTCAGCCTTTGGCGTACACCTGATCGGGAAGCCAAAGCGCGATCTGCGGGAAGATCATCACCAACGCCAGCGCGAACAGCATCACCAGCACAAAAGGGATGATCGAGCGATAGATGTCCGACAACTCGATCTCGCGCGGCGCCATCGCGCGCATCAAGAACAAGTTATAGCCGAACGGCGGCGTCATGTAGGCGATCTGACAAGTGATGGTGTACAACACTCCATACCAAATCGGGTCGAATCCGAGCGTGATGACCAACGGTACATACAATGGAGCGACGATCACCAGCATCGCGGTGTCGTCCAGGAACATGCCCATGAATAGGTACGACAACTGCATCATGATCAACACTTCCCACGGGCTTAGATCCCACTTGGTGATGAACAATGATTCGATCGCCCGGACTGCGCCGATGCCGTCGAACACCGCGCCGAAGCACAGCGCCGCCAAGATAATCCACATGAACATGCAGGAGATGCCGAGCGTCTTGCGCATGGTCTCCTCGATGACTTGCTTGTTCAGCCTGCGCTTCGCCCACGCCGCGATGGTCGCGCTGGTGGCGCCCACCGCCGAACTCTCGACCAGGCTGGTGATGCCCATCACGAACAAGCCGGTCATGAAGAAGAAAATCAGGAACGGTATGATTCCGGCCTTCAGCAATTTGAGTTTCTCCGCGAGCGGCATGTCGCGCTCCGCCGCGCTGACCGTCGGCCCGAGATGAGATTGCGCCTTGCAGCGGACAACGATGTAGATGACGAACAACAGCGCCATCATCAAGCCGGGCAGCGCGCCAGCCAACCACAGCCGGCCAACCGGTTGTCGCGCGATCATGCCGTACAGCACCAGCACCACGCTGGGCGGCACCAAGATGCCGAGCGAACTTCCGGCCTGTATCACTCCGGTGATCATCACCTTGTCGTATCCGCGCCGCAGCATCTCGGGCAGCGCGATGGTAGCGCCGATGGCCATGCCAGCGACGCTCAGCCCGTTCATCGCCGAGATAATCACCATCAGCGCGATCGTGCCCACAGCCAAGCCGCCCTTGAGGCCGCCGAACCAGACATGGAACATGCGGTATAAATCATTCGCGATGCCCGACTCGGAGAGGATATAACCCATGTAGATAAACAGCGGCAGGGTCAGCACCGGATACCAATTAAACAACTTGAAGGCCGCGTTGAACGGCATCTCCACCGCGCCATCCCCGTACAGCAACAAGGCCGCGGCAGTGGAGACGAAACCGATCGCCGCGAACACGCGCTGCCCGGTCAACAGCAGCAACAGCATCGACGCGAACATCAAAATCGCGATGGCTTCGTAGCTCATGGAAGCGTTATCCCCTTGGCTTTCGCGCGATCCTTGAAGAAGGTGGAAATCGCCTGCAGCAGCATCAGGATGATGCCGGCCACCATGATAACCTTGATCGGTATCAACGATGGATTCCACTGCGAGAATTTGCGCTGGCCGTACTCGATCGCGTAAATCGTGCTCGAAATCGAGCCGATGAGCAGACAGACCAAATAGATGACCATGAACACGCTGGTGAAACTATCCAACCTAGCCTTCGTCGTCTCCGACAATCGGTCATAGAACAAGTCCATCCTGACATGATCACCCAGTTGAATCGAATACGCTCCGCCGACGATATAATAGGCGGTCATGGTGAACTGCGCCAACTCGACCGTCCACGATAGCGGAAGATTGATGATGTTGCGCGTTACCGCTCCGAGCAGCAAGGTCGCGATCATCAGGAAGATCGCATACATCGCAAACCGACCCATCTTGGTGGACACATAGTCCACATACTTGACGTAGGCGATTACGAATCTAGGCATGGAACTGCCGCTCTTTGCGTTGGTGGCTTGCGGTGGCTGGCGCAATCGATTGTATCGCTCGGGACGGATGTTCGCTCAGTGGATGATGTCGACCTTTGCACGCGCCAGCGCGGCCTTGAGCCGCCCGCTCGGCTCGGCCTCGCAAACCAAGCAATCGAAGCGGTCGAACGCGCCGACCGCGCAGGACGCGATGCGGTTGAACTTGCTGGAATCGGCCAGCATCACCGTGTGCTCGGCGCGCGCGATCATCGCTCGGGCGACCTGTGCTTCGGCCATGCTGAAATCCATCACGCCCGCATCGGCATCGACCGCGCCGACTGTCAGCACCGCATGGTTGGCGCGGAAGGCGTTGATTTGATCGATTGCCGCCAAGCCGCGGGTTTCACGATTATCCGAATGGTATTCGCCGCCCAGCAAGAACAGACGAATCGAATCATTGCTGGCGCCGATGCTGCCGGCGATCTCGATCGAATTGGTGATGACGGTCAAATCATCGATTCCCGCGAGTTCCTCGGCGAAGTACAAGGTGGTTGAACCGGTGTCGATGAAAAGGGTCTCGCCTTGGGAGATGATTTCGCGCGCTTGTTGTGCAATGTATCGCTTGGCCGCAACGTTTTCCAGCATGCGCTGCTTCAGCAACCCCTCGCCGAACAGCCGCGGCGGCATCGCGCCGCCGTGAATCTTGTGAATCTTGCCAGACTTGGAAAGAATCCCCAGATCGCGCCGAATCGTCTCCGGCGAGGAGCGAAACCGCGTGGCCAGATCGTCCACGCTGACGCGTCCCTCGCGGCGGACAAAATCGATTATTCTGGCTTGGCGATCGAGCGGGCGCATGACCGGAGGTCACATTTTTTCTGATTGAATAGTCATTGCTGTGGCAACGTTTAATCGCTGATTATCAGCATTAAGTCCATTTATAACAAATAAATCAGGAAAAAACAAACTTCGGGGCAATTTTGCCGATTTGACCATATCGTCTAAATAATTGACCTTATAAGCATTTTTGCTAAACTAACCGCCCGCCGACCGAAACTGCCCATGGCGACAAACAATCCGACCGACACCGCGTCCGCCCGGCCGCTTCGCGCGGACATCGCCGCAACTCGATACGATGTGATCGTGATTGGCGGCGGCGTGGTCGGCTGTGCCATGGCCCGGCGTTTCACGTTGGAGGGGGCGAAAGTGCTCGCCATTGAAAAAAGCCCCGACCTGCTCGATGGCGCCAGCAAAGGAAACAGCGCGATCCTCCACAGCGGCTTCGACGCGCCGCCCGGCTCGATTGAGCATGCGTGTATCATGGACGGGCATGCGGAATACCTCCGAATTCGCGCGCGACTGAACCTGCCTTTGCTGAAGACTGGCGCGTTGGTCCTCGCTTGGTCGCCAGACGAGGCTGGTCAGCTCGACGCGTTGCTCGCCCGCGCCCATGCCAACGGGATCAGCCACGCCAAGCGACTGAGCGCAGCGCAAATACGGGCACGCGAGCCGCATCTCTCACGCGCGGTGAATTCCGGCATCGATATTCCGACCGAAGGCGTCATCGACCCGTGGAGCGCGCCGTATGCGTATGCGTTGCAAGCGGCGGAGAACGGCGCGGAGTTGCTGCGCTGCTGCGCGCTGCTGCGCGGTGAATTTGATGGGCGCGAATGGAGATTGACCACGACCCGCGCGGAGTTGCGCGCGACCACGGTAATCAATTGCGCCGGTCTCCATGGCGACCAAGTGGACGTTGCATTGATTGGCCGGGCCGCGTTTCGGATTCGCCCGCGCAAGGGGCAGTTCTTGGTGTATGACAAGTCCGCCAGCAGATTGATTCATTCCATCTTGCTGCCGCTGCCGACCGAAGCCAGCAAAGGCGTGGTCGTGTGCCGCACCGTTTTCGGCAATGTGCTGGTAGGACCGTCATCGGAAAACCAAGACAGCCGGCAAGATACGTCGGTGCAGACCGAAGTGCTGCGCGCACTGCGCCGGCAAGGCGAGCGATTCGTTCCCGCGCTGGCGCGCCACTCGATCACCGCAACCTATGCCGGCATCCGCCCGGCGACCGAGTTCAAGGATTATTGCATCCGCGCGTATGCCGACCGGAACTATTTCAGCGTCGGCGGAATCCGCTCGACCGGACTGAGCGCGGCGCTTGGCATCGCGCGCTATGTCTTCGATCAATACACCGGCTTCGGCCACCGCCACGCCGCGCCGGCGAACTGCGTCTGGCCCTCGGTCAATTCACTGTCGGAGCATCAACCGCGCGACTGGCAGGCTGCGGGAAACGGCGGTATCGTGTGCCATTGCGAACTCGTCACCCGACGGGAAATCGATCAAGCACTGCACGGCAAGATGCCGGTCGCCAGCCTCGGCGGCCTCAAGCGGCGAACCCGCGCCGCCATGGGCCGATGCCAAGGGTTTTATTGCCACGCGCGACTCAGCGAGTTGACTCAGGGCATCTTCGCCGAAGAGATGGTGGCAAGATCGCGCGATGCATGACGCCTCGCGCAAGCCGCCCGAGCGCTGCAATGTGGCAGTGGTCGGCGGCGGGCCGGCGGGCTTGGCCACAGCTGCTGAACTGGCTCGGCTCGGCGTGCCCGATGTGATTGTGCTGGAGCGGGAGAGCGTCGCCGGCGGAATTCCCCGGCATTGTGACCATTCGCCGTTCGGCATGCGCGAGTTCGGCCGCTGCTGGCGCGGGCCGCGATACGCTAAGCACTTGCTCGAACGTACCCAAAAAGCCGGCGCGCGCGTACATGTGAACACTACGGTCGTCGCCGCCAATGCCGACGGCAGACTGACGCTCGCCACCACGCATGGGGCAAGCCGCCTAGAAGCCAATCGCGTCGTGCTCAGCACTGGCGCGCGCGAAACCCCGCGCGCTGCTCGACTGGTGTCTGGCCAACGCCCGCTCGGAATCACCACAACCGGCGCGTTGCAGGCGATGATTTATCTAAAACGGAAAACGCCATTCAAACGACCGCTCATTGTCGGCACCGAGTTGATCTCCTTCTCGGCATTGCTGACGTGCCGTCACGCCGGCATCAAGCCGGTCGCGATGATCGAGCAAAACAATCGCATCACCGCAAGATCGGGCGCGGAAGCGTTACCGGGATTGCTCGGTATTCCGGTGCATCTTGAGACCGAATTGGTCGAAATTCTCGGCGCGCAGCGCGTGACCGGCGCTCGGCTGATGCACGCCGGCGGCGCGACCGAAAACCTGACATGCGATGGCGTGCTGTTCACCGGCGAGTTCACCCCCGAATCCGCGTTGCTGCGCATGGGGCATATTGAAACCGATGCGCACAGCGGCGGTCCGCTGGTCGATCAATTCGGTCGCTGCTCGGACCCGGCCTATTTTGCCGCTGGCAACTTGCTGCGCGGCGTGGAGACCGCCGGTTGGTGCTGGAAAGAAGGCGTGCAAGTCGCCCGCTGCGTCCACCTGAGCCTGGCCGGCCGCCTGCCGCACAGCGCGCAGCGCGCGCGGATCGCTTTCTCCGACCCGTTGATCAAGTATGTCGTCCCGCAAACCATTTCGATGCCGAGCCCCGAATCCGGCGCAGCGGGGATGAAGCACTTGCAACTACGATTCACCACCCGCGCCAAGAGGCGCATCTCCTTGTGTTCGGATTCACAGGAACTGCAATCAAAATCGATCCACGCGCTACCTGAGCGACGTGTTTTGCTTCCGCTGGGCAAGCAGGTATATTCAAGCCAGCCATCGGTTTTGCGCATCGAGATCGATCGCGTCCCGCAATCAGCAAGCGCGCGGCTTCAACTGCGATTCAAAAACCAGCATGTCCATCGTCGCGATTGACCAAGGAACCACCAGCACCCGCGCGCTTGTGCTGGATGAGTCCGGCGAAAGCAGAATCGTCGCTACGATCGCGCATCGGCAGAGATATCCTCGCCCGGGATGGGTCGAGCACGACCCCGAAGAATTGATCGATCACATTCGATTGTGCATTGCCAGATGTATTGATCAACGCGACGAAGTATCCGCGATCGGTTTTGCCAACCAAGGCGAGAGCTGCCTCGCGTGGCATGCGGACAGCAAGGAGGCGATCACGCCAGTGATCGTGTGGCAGGACAGCCGCGGCCGCGAAGCCATCGAAAAACTGCAATCCCAAGGAGCGCAACGAACCGTCGCCGAGAAGGCCGGCGTGCCGCTCGACTCTTATTTCTCCGCATCCAAACTGGGCTGGATTGTTGCGCAAGTCCCCGCCGCCAAGCCGCTGCATCGGCACGGCAAACTGCGACTCGGCACGACCGACGCGTTCTTTTTGGATCGTTTGACTGGCCGCTTCGAGACCGACATCACCACCGCATCGCGCACTTCGTTGCTCAACCTGCAAACCGGTCAATGGGATCAGGAATTATGCGATTTATTCGGTGTGCCGCTGGATGCGTTGCCGCGCATCGTCGCGTCAACCGGCGACTTCGGCGCGTTTGAAACGGACGGAAAATCCATCCCGGTCACCGCTAGCATCGTCGATCAGCAAGCCGCGTTGTACGGGCATGGGTGCCGTGCGCCCGGCGACGCCAAAATCACTTTCGGCACCGGCGCTTTCGCCTTGACGCTGACCGCTGAGCGTCCGCCGCGCGCGACCGAGCAAGGGCTGCTGTCAACCGTCGCGTGGCAATTCCCCGGGCAAGCACCCGCCTATGCGCTGGAAGGCGGCGTGCACTGCGCCGGCGCGGCGATCAATTGGGGCAAGTCCTTGGGATTGTTTCAATCGTTCGACCAGATCAATCGCTTTTCGCAACCAAGCGCGGCGCAGCGCGACCTCCTGTTCGTGCCAGCCTTGTCGGGGCTGGCATGCCCGCATTGGGATCGACGCGCGGCGGGAATGTGGATCGGCTTGTCGCTGAACACGCAGCCGTTGGACTTGATTCAATCCATTCTGGAGGGAATCGCGTTTCGCACCGGCGAAGTGATTGGAGCGATGCGCGCGTTCGCGCCGGTCGAGAACGCTATCTCGATCGATGGCGGCGTTTCTATCAATCCGTATTTTTGCCAATTCCTCGCCAATGTTCTCGATGCCCAAGTGGCCGTGCCGGAGCGCTCCGAATTAACCGCGTACGGAACCGCGCAACTGGCCGGCGACGATTGTATTCAACCACTCGTCGATTTGTCGACGCGACGCTATGAACCAGCCGAGAACATGGCGCCGTACGTAGAGAAATTCACCCGCGCGGTCGAACGAGCGGCGCAATGGCTGCCATGACCGAATGCTCAACCGGTCGCCCACCCGGCCGCATCAATCCCGGCCGAGGCCGATGCGGGCGCGGGCCCAGGTTGGGCGGGGGGTGGTTTGGGCTTGGGTGAGGGCGGATTGGACTGGTTTTGGCATTTCCGTGGTGCGGCGTTCGCGGGTGTTGTAGTGCAGCGCCATGAACTCGGCGGTGGCGCGCAGTTCGCCGGCGACGTGCATCGAATGCGCGAACCATAGGCGCTTGGCGTCGGCGCCGAGCACGATGGTTTCGATTTCCAACTTAGCCGGCGCGCGCACTTCCTTGAGGTAGCGGACGTGCGTCTCGACGGTGTACAGCGCGCCGCCGGTGCGCTTGAAATACTCGACGCCGATGGCGAAATGATCCTGCATCGCCCAACTCGCGTTGCTGAACGGCACCAGGTAATACGCCTCGTTCAGATGGCCGTAGGCGTCGAGCCATTCCTCGCGCAGCGGCTCGGCGTGCAGTCGCAAGGTGGTCATCGGGTGGTCATCGCTTCGGTGGAATGGAATTCGCGCGCACGCGAAAAGTATATGCGATTGTTGCCGTCGGCGTTGCGATTTTCAGCAAAACATTTCGCCGCGATGGGTGGTCAAACGCGCCCGGGCAAGGCAGAATCGCGTGGCTTATTCGCGCGCCGACGATCGCCCGACCACGGCGAAGACGCGCGACCGACGATCATTCCCGAACCGCCGAAATGGCCGAAGCGCACACTGAAACCGTCATCGCCGTCCATCACTGGTCGGACAAGTTGTTCACCATCAAGACGACTCGCGACCCCTCGCTGCGATTCCGCAACGGCGAGTTCGCGATGATCGGCCTCGAGGTCGACGGCAAGCCGATGATGCGCGCCTACAGCATGGCCAGTTCGCATTACGAAGACCACCTCGAGTTCTACAGCATCAAGGTGCAAGACGGCGCGTTCACTTCGCGCCTGCAGCATGTCAAGGTCGGCGATAAACTGCTGGTCAGCAAGAAGCCGACCGGCACTTTGCTGTGGGATCATCTGCGTCCGGGCAAGCGCTTGTATCTGCTCAGCACCGGCACCGGGCTGGCGCCGTTCTTGTCGATCATCAAGGACCCGGAGGTGTATGCGCATTTCGAGACGGTGATTTTGGTGCACGGCTGCCGCTTCATCAACGAACTGACCTACCAAAAGTTGATCACCGGCGAGTTGAAGGACAACGAATACTTCGGCGACAGCGTGCGCGAGAAGTTGATCTACTATCCGGCGGTGACGCGCGAGCCGTTCCGCAACTACGGGCGCATCACCGAACTCATCGAAAGCGGCAAACTGATGCGCGACATCGGCCTTCCGCCGCTTGGCTTGGAGGCCGATCGCTTCATGCTGTGCGGCGGCCCCGGCATGCTCAAGAGTCTGTCGGCGATCCTGCGCGAAAAAGGATTCCGCGAGACCAAGAAAAGCGACTTCCGCGAATATGTCGTCGAGCGCGCCTTCGTCGAAAAATAACACGGCGCGCGACTCAACGCCGCGCGCAACACGTCGGTCGCATCCGCCGACCCGCCGCCGATCATGCTAGAGGCTTGGATTCCAATCACCATCGCCGCGGCGTTCCTGCAGAACATCCGCTCGGCGCTGCAAAAACATTTGCAGGGACGACTGTCGGTGTCCGGCGCCGCCTATGCGCGCTTCGTTTACGCCTTGCCGATCGCCGCGTTGTATGTATGGGGATTGCATCGCTTCGGCGGCTTGGCGTTGCCGACACCGAACGCGAAGTTCCTGTTGTACTGCCTGCTCGGCGGCATCTGCCAGATTCTATTCACCGCCTTCTTGCTGTGGATGTTCTCGTTCCGCAGTTTCGCCGTCGGCACCACCTTCTCCAAACTCGAAGTCGTCATGGCCGCGGCGCTCGGCGCGGTTCTGCTCGGCGACGCGTTGAGCCCGATCGCGGTGCTCGCCATCGCCATCAGCGCGCTCGGCGTGCTCGCGCTCAGCGCAACCCGCGCGCACTTATCGCTGCACGCGCTGCGCGGCGGCCTAGCGCATAAATCAACCGCCATCGGCCTCGCCAGCGCGGCGTGGCTGGGCGGCTCGTCGGTGTTCTTCCGCGGCGCATCGCTCTCCCTCGGCCACGACCACTTCGCCATGGCCGCGGCCTACACGCTGCTCGTCAGCGTGCTCATCCAAACTGTGCTGATGGGCGTCTTTATCGCCCGCTTCGATCCCGGCGAACTGACCCGCGT
>JBPCXC010000268.1:0-9565 GCA_051008875.1 bacterium | reverse complement strand
TTCTCCTTTTTCGCCAGCCCCGAGTCATTGACGTAGCCGTTCAGCGTGCGCGTCATCGCGCCGCGCAGCCCGGCGAGGTGCGAGCCGCCGTCGGCTTGCGGGATGTTGTTGGTGTAGCAGAAGGTGTTCTCCTGATACGAGTCGTTCCACTGCATCGCCAGTTTGACCTGCACGCCGTCGCGCTCGCCGTCCATGCTGAACACGCTCGGGTGCAGTGCGGTCTTCTTGCGGTTGAGGTGGCTGACGAACGCGGCGATGCCGCCTTCGTATTCGAACACTTCGCCTTGGTCGGTGCGCGCGTCGAACAACTCGATGCGCACGCCGGAGTTGAGGAACGACAACTCGCGCAGGCGCTTGGCGAGGATGTCGTAGTGGTAGCGCACCGCGCCGAACACCGCGCTGTCGGCCTTGAAGGTGATCGTGGTGCCGGACTGCTGCGCCGCGCCGTCGGTGGCGAGCGGCGCGACCGGCACGCCGCCGCGGTATTGCTGGCGATGGGTCTTGCCGTCGCGGCGGATCTCCAGATCGAGGCGCTCGGACAGCGCGTTGACCACCGAGACGCCGACGCCGTGCAGCCCGCCGGAGACCTTGTAGGAGTTCTGGTCGAACTTGCCGCCGGCGTGGAGCACGGTCATGATGACCTCGGCGGCGCTCTTGCCGTCCTCCTCCGCTAGCGCGCCGGTCGGGATGCCGCGCCCGTCGTCGAACACGGTGATCGATTCGTCGGCGCCGATGGTGACCCGGATGTGGCTGCAATGCCCGGCGAGCGCCTCGTCGATGGCGTTGTCCACCACCTCGAACACCATGTGGTGCAGCCCGGTGCCGTCGTCGGTGTCGCCGATGTACATGCCCGGCCGCTTGCGCACCGCATCGAGCCCTTTCAGGACTTGGATGCTGCTGGAGTCGTAGTTTTCTTCCATCGTTTCGCGGCGGGCGTCGGCAATCTGGAATTCTACCATAGCGCGGCCACGGAAATCACTTCGGCGGGCAACTTTATTTTCTTTATAATCAATAGGTTATAATATTTTTCCGGCGACTTTAAGACGCGGCGGCGATGTGGTTGCGCGGGCGGGTTTCGCTGGCGTGGAATGGTGCTCCAGCGACGGGGTATTTCGGACGTCGGGGCAGTCGTGCGGCGGTGGTTGACGGGATGCGATTGAGCGGGTTTTTGGCGCGATTTCGAGGTTCTGGCGGGCGCGTCGTCGCCGTGGCTGGCGGCGGAGTTTTTGCGGATATCGATGTTTCACATGAAACATTGCCTGCCGGGCGAGATTGGCGGGTCAGCGCGAGAAAAATCGCCTCGAATCGCCTCTCGCGGCGACTGGTCGGATTTTTGCGACAAGAACACGCCGATCGTTGCTCGCCGACGCCACGCACGATGTTTCACATGAAACATTCCCGCAGGATTGGCGTTGCGCGCCGCTACCCGGAATCGTCGCGAATCCACCCATCCCGCAGGCAAAAGAAAACCGCCGTAATCGGCGGTTTGGCTAAAAATCAGGAAAACCTCGCCCGCGATGGTTTCACGTGAAACCTGTCGGTGGGCGCTTTACTGAACTGAGCCGGACTAAATCCGCATCGGCATAATCAGCCAGATCGTGCGCTCGTTCCCGGGCTCCTTCATGATGCAAATCCCGTCGCTGCTACGCAGATTCAGTTCGATACGCTCGCTGTTGCTGGCGCGGGCGACGTCGATCAGGTACACCACGTTGTAGCCGATCTCCTGCGGCTCGCCGTCGTATTCCACATCCATCTCCTCGACCGCCTCCTCCTGCTCCAGATTCTTCGCGGTCACGCGTAGCACGCCGCTCTCCAAGTTCAACTTAATCCCCCGAAACTTCTCGTTCGCGGTGGTCAGCACCGCCGCGCGGGTCAGGGTGTCGATCAACTCCAGCCGGTTCACATCAACCTTGATATCGGTCTCTTTTTCCATTACCCCCTTGAACTCAGGGAACTTTCCGTCGATCAGTTTAGTAATCAGCACGGTCTGTCCCTTGGTCAGTTTGAGGTGGTTGTTGCTCATCTCCACGGTCAGTTCGGGTTCCTTCTTGCCGTTGTTGTCGTCCCCGTCGTCCTCGCTGCCGATGAAGCGGGTGATTTCGACCACCGCCTTGCGCGGCACGATCAACTCCCGTCCCTCTTTCGCCTTGAGTTTGATGTCCGCATCGGACTGGGCCAAGCGGTGTCCATCAGTGGCGATCGCGCGCAGTTGATTGGCCGAGAGTTGGAACAGCACGCCATTCAGGTAATAGCGAACATCCTGCACCGCCATCGTGAACGCGGTCTTGTCGAGCAACGCCTTTAGAGCCGACTGCTTGATCTTGAAACGCTCCTCCCAGTCGCCAGTCTCGATCCGCGGGAAGTCATCCGCCGGCAGAGTCTTCAGCGTATAACGGCTGCGCCCAGAGGTGACGACCGCCTTGTCCTTTTCCTGTTTGACGGAGATGGCTGCATTTTCCGGTAACATACGGATAATATCGAGGATTTTCTGCGTTGCCAGCGTGAATGACCCATCGTCGCCATCGACCCCATCGATAATCTGTGAAATCTCCACCTCGATGTCGGTGCCGACCACTAGCAACCTGCCTTTCTCCAGTGCGAAATACAGATTCGCCAGGATCGGCAAAGTCTGACGTTTTTCCACGACATTGCCGACCAAGTTCAATGTCGGCAGGATTTTCTCTCTTTCTATTTTGAGTTTCATATCTTAGTAGAAGCGATAGTTAGGCCTGTGGATTTGTGGATAGATTGGAATAATTCAATCATATCAACGAGTTGGAAGCAATCCCAGTGTGGATAACTGTATTGGCGGGCATTGTAAAACGAAATGACCGATTGTGGGTAGATTGTGCGCCAATTTTATCCCCATCGCTGTCCACCGCCAACGGCGGCTTATCCACAGGATGCTCACAGATTGTCTACACCGGGCATGAGGCGCGAGCGGCCTACGCACCGAACAGCCGCTGCAGATTCCGCTGGTCTTCCTTCATCTTGGCGTCGGTCTGGATCAACTCGGCGATCTTGCGGCAGGCGTGCAGTACGGTGGTGTGGTCGCGCCCGCCGAAGCGGTCGCCGATCTGCGGCAGGCTGAGGTTGGTGTATTCCTTGGCGAAATACATCGCCAACTGGCGCGGGCGCGAAATGTCGCGCGAGCGCTTTTTCGACAGCAAGTCGGACACCCGCAGTTTGTAGTATTCGGCCACGGTCTGCTGGATGCTCTCGATGCTGGTGCGCTGCTCTTGATGCGCCAGCCGGTCGCGCAACGCCTCGCGCGCCAGATCGACGTCGATGTCGCGCCCGGTGAAGCCGGCGCTGGCGAGCACGGTGTGCAACGCGCCCTCGAGTTCGCGCACATTCGAGCGGATCGCGCCGGCGATGAAGAAGCCGACATCGTGCGGCAACTCGATGCCCTGCTCGAGCGCCTTGCGCTCCAGGATCGCCACCCGGGTCTCCAACTCCGGCGGCTCGATGCCGACCGTCAGCCCGCCGCTGAAGCGCGAGATCAGCCGCGCATCGACATCGGGGATCGCCTTCGGCGTACGGTCGCTGGTGATGATGATCTGCTGCCGGCCCTCGAGCAGCGTGTTGAAGGTGTGGAAGAACTCCTCCTGCGACTGCGTCTTGCGCGCGAAGAACTGGATGTCGTCGATCAGCAACGCGCCGAGCGAGCGGTAGTGGCGCTTGAAGTGGTCCATCGCGTTGTTTTTCAGCGCCATCACCATATCGTTGACGAACAACTCCGAGCGCACATAGATGACCCGCGTGCCCGGATTGCTTTGCAGCATCAAGTGCCCGGCGGCCTGCATCAGGTGGGTCTTGCCGAGGCCGACGTCGCCGTAGATGAACAGCGGGTTATAGCTGCGCGAGCGCCCGAGGCTGGCGCCGACGCGCATCGCCGCCGCCCGCGCCAGTTGATTGGAGCCGCCTTCGATGTGCGTCTCGAAGGTGTAGTTGGGGTTCATCACGCCGCCGGCGTAAGGCGCCGGCGCGCGCGCCGCGCCGGCGACGACGCCGTTGCCGCGCCGGTCGGCGTCATGTTGTGCGCCATGTTGGTCGCCGGGCGCGTCGGACGCGTCGGAGCCATGCCCGCCGATCTCGATCCGCACCACTTGGACGCCGCTGTCCATCGCCGCCAGTGTCTCCTCGATCAAGCCGCGCAGGTTCTTGTTGACATGGTCGAGCACATAGCGGTTGGGCGCCAGCAACTTCAGCGTGTCGTCGCGCCGCACCGGCTGCAGCGGCGCGACCCATTTGTCGATGTCCGCCGCCGGGATGCGGGCGTTCAGCCGGGCGATGCACTCGTCCCAGGCTTGGGCGTTCCACGGTTTGGACATTGCGTTCGGGTCGGACACGATATTGGCGACGGCGACTGGATGATTATCGGGCGACTTATTGGGCGACGACTGGGCGACTATTCGGCGACTCACCGGCGGAAATCTTGTTGATTCAAGAAGATTTTTCTGCGCAATCGCCGCGCGTGAGACAATCTTTCGCATGCACATCAACCAGCGCGCCCGCGAACGCACAGTATAATCGCGCCGATGCGATTTATCCACAGCCGAAGCGCAAATCCCGACGATTCTTCGCACCGCGCGCTTCGCGCCACGCCACGGTCGCCGAATTACGCCGCCGAAATCCAGCGCCAACCCCGCGCGCGGAACCATCCATGTCGCGCTAAAGGGTTGCCGCCGCGCGCCCATCCGGCTATAAAACGCCGCCGGCGAACCACCGCCCGACGCAACCACCCCACGCAACCACTCCACACCGATCCAGCATGAAATCCCAAGCCAAAGCGGTCGTCGTCGGCGGCGGCGCGGTCGGCGTCAGCGCCTTGTATCACCTCGCCAAGAAGGGCTGGGACGACGTCGTCCTGGTCGAGCGCAAGGAGTTGACCTCCGGCTCCACCTGGCACGCCGCCGGGCTGCTGCCGCTGTTCAACATGAGTTATTCGGTCGGCAAACTGCATCAGTATTCGGTGCGCTTCTATCAGGAGTTGGAGCGCGAGACCGGGCTGTCGGTCGGCTTCCGCCAAGTCAGCAACATCCGCCTCGCCTGCACCGAAGACCGCATGGACGAATACCGCTACTACGCCGGCGTCGGCAAGACCGTCGGCGTCGATATCCGCTTCCTGAGCCCCGGCGAGGTCGGCGAGATCTGGCCGATGTGCAACACCGACGGGCTGGTCGGCGCGATCCAGCATCCCGAGGACGGCTACATCCAGCCGAACGACCTGACCACCGCGCTGGCGAAGGGCGCGCGCGCGCTCGGCGCCGAGATCCATCGCCACACCGAAGTCACCGCCATCACCCGCGTCGGCAGCGAGTGGGTGGTGCACACCGACCGCGGCGAGATCGCCTGCGAGCACGTCATCGCCTGCACCGGCAACTTCGCGCGCAACACCGGCGCGATGGTCGGGCTCGACCTGCCGGTGATTCCGGTCGAGCATCAGTACTTGGTGACCGAGCCGCATCCGCAAATCCTCGAGCGCAAGCGCGCCGGCCTGCCGGAGCAAGGCGTGCTGCGCGAATCCGACGCCGGTTATTACCTGCGCGAGGAAGCCGGCGGCTTGATCCTCGGCATCTACGAGCGCGGCGCGCCGTGCTGCTATGTCGACGGCCCGGCGAAGGACTGCGAGAACGAGTTGTTCCAGGAAGACCACGACCGCCTGATGCCGCACATCGAAGCCTGCATCAACCGCGTGCCGGCGTTCGGCGAGGTCGGCATCAAGCAGACCTACAACGGCGCGATCGCATACACCCCCGACGGCAACCCGATCGTCGGCCCGGCGTGGGGCGTGCCGAACTTCTGGCTGAACGAGGGGCATAGTTTCGGCATCACCGCCGCCGGCGGCGCCGGCTGGCAACTGGCGCAATGGATCGTCGACGGCGAGCCGAGCGTGGACATGACCGGCGTCGATCCGCGCAGGTTCGGCGCATACGCCGCGCGCGGCTACCTCAAGGCGAAGAACGAAGAGGCGTACCGCAATGTATTCACCACGCACTTCCCCGACGAGGAGCGCGCCACCGCGACGCCGCTGAAGACCGCGCCGTGCTACGAGCGCATGCAAAAACTCGGCGCCGTGTTCGGTCACCTGTACGGCTGGGAGCGACCGAACTGGTTCGCGCCGCCGGGCTACGAGTTGCCCGCCGCCGAAATCGGCAGCGGTGATGTGCTGCTGCGCACGAATACATCGCCGCCGCTCGCCGACGGGCGCGTGGTCGAAAAATATTCCTTCCGCCGCTCCAACTACTTCCCGTTCGTCGGCGAAGAATGCTTGCACGTGCGCGACCGCGTCGGCTTGTTGGATATGTCGGCGTTCTCCAAGTTCACCGTCGCTGGCGACGGCGCCGCCGACTGGCTCGAGTCGCTGTTCTGCAACCGCATCCCGCAAACCGTCGGCCGCGTCGGGCTGTGCCACATGCTGGCGAACAACGGCGGCGTGCGCGCCGAGTTCACCGTGTACAAAGTCGCCGAGGCGCACTACTACCTCGTCTCCGCCGGCGCGATGGAGCGCCACGACTGGGACTATTTGTGCAAACTAAAACCCAAAAACAACGACGGCGGCGGCGTCCAAGTCGGCAACATCACCCCCCCAAACGGCGTGCTGGTGATCGCCGGACCGCAGTCGCGCGCG
Source organism: bacterium (assembly GCA_051008875.1). Taxonomy (GTDB): domain Bacteria; phylum Pseudomonadota; class Gammaproteobacteria; order Arenicellales; family Poriferihabitantaceae; genus JAHRAW01. The sequence continues at coordinate 2,931 of JBPCXC010000268.1, read as the reverse complement.
CTGCTGCAAAAACTGACCGACGCCGACCTGTCCGCCGACGCATTCAAGTGGCTGACCGGCCGCGCGATCGACATCGCCGCGGCGCAAGCGCATGTGCTGCGGGTCAACTTCGTCGGCGAGTTGGGCTTCGAACTGCATCACCCGATCGAGATGCAGAACTACATCTTCGACCGCCTGATGGAGGCCGGCGCCGAGTTCGGGGTCAAGCCGTTCGGCATCCGCGCGATGGACTCGCTGCGCTTGGAGAAATCCTATCGACTAATCCCGCGCGAGATGTCGATCGAATACGCCGCGCTCGAATCCGGCCTCGACCGCTTCGTGCGCCTCGACAAGGCGCACGACTTCATCGGCAAGCAGGCGCTGCTCGACTGGCGCGCGCGCGGCTTCGACAACGCCTTCGTCACGCTGCAAGTGCACGACGTCGGCGACGCCGAAGCGCGCGGCTCCGAGGCGATCACCCACAACGGCGAACTGGTCGGCCGCGCCACCTCCGGCGGCTACGGCTTCCGCATCCAGCAGTCGCTCGCGCTCGGCTTGGTGCGCCCGGAGTTGGCGCAAGTCGGCACCGAACTCGAGATCGAAATCCTCGGCAAGGCGCATCCGGCGACGGTCATCGCCGAATCGCCGTACGACCCCGACAACCAGACGCAACGCGCGTGACCGCGACCGCGCCGACGCCAATGCCGGAGTTCGCCGCGCGCGAGGGCGGCTGCCAGTGCGGCGCGTTGCGCTATCGCTTGATCGCGCCGCCGCTGGAGTTGTATGCGTGCCATTGCCGCGACTGCCAGAAGCAGTCGTCGAGCGCGTTCGGCATGTCGTTGATCGTCGCGCCCGCGGCGCTCGAATGGCTGCGCGGCGAGCCGAAGATCTGGAGCGTCCGCGCCGACAGCGGCGCGCTCAAGCGCTGCGCGTTCTGCGCCGACTGCGGCAGCCGCGTCTATCACGCCGCCGAGGACGCCGAAGACTCCGCGGATTCGGCCGCGCCGATCAGCATCAAAGCCGGCACGCTCGACGACACTTCATGGCTGCGCCCGAGCGCGCACTTATGGACCAGCCGCGCGCAGCCGTGGGTGCATCTGGACGCGGCGCGCTTCGACTTGCACGGCCAAGAGCCGGACGATGACTCGCGCGCATAGCGCAAGCCGAGCGACGGACGGCGACCGCGCCGAGCACGACGACGGCGCGCCGACATCGCCAACCTCGCCGACAGCGACAGCGGCGACATCGCCGACGGCGGACGATTCGGCGGGCAACCGCAATCGCATCGTGCTCGCCGACAATCTCGAATACATCCGCGCGCTCGACGACGGCGTCGCGCGGTTGATCTACATTGACCCGCCGTTCAACACCGGCAAGCGCCAACTGCGCGCGCGGATTTCGGCGGTGCGCGACGAGCGCGGCGATCGCGTCGGCTTCCAAGGGCGGCGCTACCGCACCACCGAACTCGGCGTCAGCGGCTACGACGATTCGTTCGACGACTTCCAAGCGTTCCTGCGCCCGCGCTTGATCGAAGCCAAACGACTGCTCGCCGCCGACGGCAGTTTCTTCCTGCACATTGACTGGCGCGAAGCGCATTACTGCAAGGTCGCGCTCGACCAGATCTTCGGGCGCGAGAGTTTCATCAACGAGATCATCTGGGCGTACGACTACGGCGCGCGCAGCCGGCGCAAGTGGCCGGCGAAGCACGACACCATCCTGTGGTATGCGAACGACCCGCGCGACTACGTGTTCCATTACGACGCGATGGATCGCATCCCGTATCTCGCGCCGGCGCTGGTCGGCGCCGACAAGGCGGCGCGCGGCAAGACGCCGACCGACGTGTGGTGGCACACCATCGTCAGCCCGACCGGCAAGGAGAAGACCGGCTACGCCACGCAAAAGCCGCTCGGCGTGCTCGAGCGCATCATCAAGGTGCATTCCGATCGCGGCGACTTGGTGCTGGACTTCTTCGCCGGCAGCGGCACCACCGGCGCGGCGGCGGCGAAGCACGGGCGCAGGTTCTTGCTCATCGACGACAACCCGCAAGCGGTTGAGGTGATGCGCAAGCGGCTGGCGAAACACCGACCGCAGCATCGGCCGTAATCGGGGCGAAAAAAAACGCCGCGAAGAACGCGGCGTTTTGGGTTGATCGCAACGGGTTATTTTTGGTGGACGTAGTTTCTGCGTTGGCATCCAAGGTTGATAGTGGTGGTGCCAGTGGCGGTGACCACCGTGGTGGCTTTTGATCTTGGGTCGAGGCGTACTTTCCCGCACACCAAGCCGAAGATTCCACCGGCGCTTGTATGTTCGATTTCTATTTGCGACAGGGTGCCGGGCTTGACGTTTTTGAATTGATCCGCTTTCAAGCAAAGTGGCCGGGCTGCCGCGGGTTGAGCCGCGGAAGCCCACCTCCGGTTGGGATGAACCTCAGTAGAGATCTGCGTATAGGCTCCATTCATCTCGGGCGTTGTTTCATACAACGAATAGTTCGGCAGTGCGCCGTGATTGTTGTTGTCGAAGCATATCTCGCCCGCATCCGTCGTGCCGTCGAAGTTGGTGGGGTGCAGGAATCGGCCCTTGTGCTCGTCCACCTGCTTGCACTTGGTGTTGTAGATGGTGGTGCCGGTGACGGTCATCACCGCGCGCTTGATCGGTGACTTCGTGAGTGTCAGCATGTGCGGGCAGGCGAAGTGCGCCTTGCCGAACGCCTTGCCTTCGGCGGTGTAGTAGCCGATGACGTGGTCGCCCCACTTCGCCCCGTGGTGTTTGATCAATGCGCCGACCGAGACGCAGCGCCGCGGGTCGTGATAGGACTCGTGCGTGTATTCCCAGATTTTCTTTTCGGACGAGCGCTTGAAGTCTTTCGCCGGGTAGATATAGAACGACATATTGCCGCCGCGGTTGGTGTTGTCGAAGCAAATCTCGGTCACGGCGTGCGCGCTGGGCGCGACC
>JBPCXC010000267.1:0-6396 GCA_051008875.1 bacterium | reverse complement strand
GTGATCGCCAACCCGCAGAGTTGGGCGTGCGCCGGCATCGGCTTCGGCATGACCGCGATCATGCTCGCCTTCGCCGGTCTGTGGGCGGTGCCGTGGCTGATCAACGTGCACGCCTATCCGGTCGCCGCCGCCGCCGGCGTGGTGTCGACGCTGTTCTTCGGCTGGGCGCTCGCGGCGCCGGCGATGGGCTGGCTGTCCGACCACATCGGTCGGCGCAAGCCGGTGCTGCTGGTCGGCGTCCTGTGCAACACCGCGATCTTCCTGTTGCTGCTGCTGGCGACGCCGGCGACGCCGCTGGCGATGTCGGCGCTGTTCTTCGCGCTCGGCGTCAGCGGCTCGATGATGACCATCGCCTTCGGCTCGATGCGCGAAGTCAATGCGCCGCAACACAGCGCGACCGCGATGGGGCTGGTCAACATGTGCGTGGTCGGCTCCGGCGCAGTGATGCAGCCGCTGATCGGCTGGCTGCTCGACTTGGGCTGGGACGGGCGCATCGTGGACGGCGCGCGCGTCTATGCCGCCGCCGACTACACCGCCGCGTTCAGCGTGCTGGTCGGCTCCAACCTGCTCGCGCTGGGATGCGTCGCGCTGCTGCGCGAGACCTATTGCCGTCCGCTGTCCGAGCAATCGTCGGCGCAGGCGGCGGTGGCGGACTAGTCCACCGTCAGCACGCGGATCAGGTTGGTGCTGCCGGCCTGGTGCGAACTGCCCGCGGTCAGGATGACCAAGTCACCGCGGCGGACATGCCCTAACTCCTTCGCGCGCGCCATCGCGAACTGGATCTTGTCCTGGTCGGAGCCGTCGCCGCCGTTGTCGCTGCCGTCACGATAGTGATAGTGAATCGCAAGCACGCCCCAGTTCATCGCCAGGCGGCGCACCACTTGCGCCGACGAGGTGATCGCCAGGATCGGACTCTCCGGTCGGTATTTGGAGATCAGCCGCGAGGTCAGCCCGGTCTCGGTCAGCGCGAGGATGGCGGCGGCGTCGAGGTGGTTCGCCATGGTGATCGCGGCTTGCGCGACCGCTTCGGTGGTCTCGTTGGACGGGCTCGGATGGATTTGCTGCAGATAGCCGTATTGCCGCAGCCCGGCTTCGGCTTCGAGCGCGAGATGCACCATGGTGCGCACCGCCTCGACCGGACGGCGACCGGCGGCGGTCTCGCCCGACAGCATCACCGCCGAGGTGCCGTCGAAGATGGCGTTGGCGACGTCGCTGACTTCGGCGCGCGTCGGGCGCGGATTGCGCTCCATCGAATCGAGCATCTGCGTCGCCGTGATCACCGGCTTGCCGCTCGACACGGTGGCGCGGATGATGCGCTTTTGGATGGTCGGGCCCTGCCCCATCTCCAGTTCGACGCCCAAGTCGCCGCGCGCGACCATGATGCCGTTGGCGGCTTTGATAATTGAATCCAAGTTGTCCACGCCGTCGCGGTTTTCGATCTTGGCGATGACCGGAATGTCGGCGCCCAAGCCGCGCAGTTGCGCGTGCAGCGCGTTGATCTCGGCGGCGTTGCGGATGAACGACGCGGCGATGTATTCGGCGCGATGCTCGGCGGCGAACTCGATCTCGCTGGCGTCGTTCGGCGCCAAGCGATCGTACGCGCTGGCGTCGTCCGGCAAATTGACGCCTTTGCTGTCGCGCAGCACGCCGCCGCATTCGACGCGACATTCAATCTCGCGCCCGCGCACTTCGGCGACCACCAACTCGATCTGGCCGTCGTCGATCAGCACGCGATGGCCCGGCCGGACGTGCTCGCACAAGTCGGAGTGGGTGGTCGAGACGCCGGCCTCGTCGCCGATGCGGCCGTCGCCGAACAACGCGTAGCGTTGATGACGCTCGAGCAGCAACTCGCCGCCGCGCAACTTGCCGGTGCGGATCTCGCGCCCGCGCGTGTCGACCATGATCGCCACCGTGGTGCCGAGTGACTCCGCCGCGCGGCGCACGCGTTGCAGACTCTCGGCATGCGATGCCAAGTCGCCGTGCGACATGTTCAGCCGCGCCACGTTCATGCCGGCGGCGATCATCTCGCGCAGCGTCGGCTCGGAGTCGCACGCCGGCCCGATGGTGGCGATGACCTTGGTCTTGCGGAATTTCGGTTCGGTGTTCAACTGACGAATGACGAATGGGCAAATGCGCGCGCGGCGAGCGCGTCGGCGCGACGGTTTGGTAAGTCGGATTATAGTATGATGCGCGACTCAGAACGTACCCGTTGCGTCGAAAAAGTAAGTCGCAAAAACAGTCGCAACACCAAACCGAAAGAGCAACTCGCAAAAAATTTATGGCGCGCAAAATGACCAACGCACGGCGCATGTTCTATCTGCTGTTCGTGCCGATGTGCTTCGTCGTGTTCGCCTATCCGCCGGCGCGCCTCGCCGCTTGGCACGGACCCGAAAGCGCGCTCGGCGTCGGCTGGATCGCGCTAATCTGGGCGGTCGCGGTGGCCGCGCTGCTGTATTCGTTCGCCGGCCCGAAGATGCGCGTGCGCTATGTCACCGTGCATTGGATGGGCGCGAGTTTCATCCTGCTTGCGTTGGTCGCGGCGTATGAAGTCGCGCGTTTGATCGCGCCGCCGACGGCGCTGCTGTCCGACCGCACGGCGGCGGTGTGGATCGTGATCATCGCCGCCGCGCTGGTCGCGCTGGCGGTGGCGGCGTCGCATTTCCTCGGCGTCAAGCACCTGCGCTTCCACTCCGACAAGGTCACCCGCGCGCATCGCATCGTGCAGATCAGCGACGTCCACATCGGCTCGCGCCAGGGCGGCTATCTGGCGCGCATCGTCAAGCGCATCAATCGCCTGTCGCCGCATTTGGTCGTCATCACCGGCGACCTAGTCGACTCCTCGGCGGTCGGCCACGACGAGTTGCGCTGCTTGAGCGGCCTGCGCGCGCGCGCGTTGTTCACCACCGGCAACCACGAACGCTACGCCGACCTCGACAAGGTGCTTGAACTGCTCGGCCGCCTCGGCGTCGAGCCGCTGCGTCAGCGGCGCGTGCTCGCCGGCGAACTGGAGGTGATCGGCATCGACGACGCCGACGAACACGATCAAGTCGCGGACAAGTTGCCGGCGATCGAATGCGGCCGCGACCGCTACACCGTGCTGCTGTACCACCGCCCGCTCGGCTGGGAGGCGGCGGTCGCGCACGGCGTCGATCTGATGCTGTGCGGACACACCCACAACGGTCAGATCTTCCCGTTCAACTGGCTGGTGAAACGCCAGTTCAACCGCATCCGCGGCCTCTATCGCGCCGGCGAAGCGCGCCTGTATGTCTCGCCCGGCACCGGAACTTGGGGACCGCTGATGCGACTCGGGTCGTTGAACGAGATTACTTGCATTGACGTGCGCCCGTCGTCGTCGCCGAGCGACGACGCGCGATGATCGCGCCGCGTACTATTAAGACGACGCGCGTTAAGACGACGGCGGCAGCGGAATCTTCGCCGTTTTATCGGGCACCGCGCAGCCGCGCTGCACCGCCGGGCGTTGCGCGATCGCCACATACCATCGCTTGACCTGCGGGTATTCGTCCAAGTCGATGCGTTGCCATTGCCACCTCGAAATCCACGGCCACGCGGCGATGTCGGCGACCGAGTATTCGCCCGCCAAGTACTCATTCTCCGCCAGCCGCTGGTCGAGCACGTCGTACAGTCGCTGCGCCTCGATCGCATAGCGCTTCTCGGCGTAGTCGCTCGCGCCCGGGTTGAACTTGAGGAAGTGATGCGCCTGACCGAGCATCGGGCCGAGCCCGCCCATCTGGAACATCAGCCATTCGATCGCGCGCCAACGCGCTTCGCCGCGCGGCATCAACCGGCCGCTTTTGTCGGCGAGATAGAGCAGGATCGCGCCCGACTCCATCAACGCCATGCCGTTGTCGCGATCGACGATCGCCGGGATCTTGTTGTTCGGGCTGATGCGCAGGAAGTCGTCGTCGAACTGCTCGTCGTTGGTGATGTCGATCGGATGCACCGCGTAAGGCATGCCGATCTCCTCGAGCATGATGGAGGCTTTGCGCCCGTTGGGCGTGTCCCAGGTGTACAAGTCGATCATCGAGATTCTCCAAATCGTTCGGCGGCAAGTCGTTCGGCAAGTCGTTCAGCAGGCGGTCGGGCGGTTTCGCCCGCGTGCGGGCGGGGCGATTTTGGCATAGTTCGACCGCGCGCGGCGGCACTGGATTCGACGCGCGTTTTGTGGTAGAGTCGCCCGTCCTATCCGATGTCGGGCGCGGAACAGCGCGGCACCGGCGCGACGCGAGCCGCGCCATCCGCCGATCGGATTCGCCGACCGGCACCTCGCGGAGACTTATCGCCGATGCCACGCACCAGCATGAAAGCAGTCGCGATCGCGGTCGTCAGTTGGGCGATCGTGCTGTGGACTTGCTATGTATTTCTCCTTTCGCTGCCGTATAAGTTCACCGGCCACCTCGACACGCAGCACATCTTCGGCACCATCGGCACGTGGATCGGCGCCGTCATCGGCACCGGACTCGGCGACTGGTTCGCGCAGTTCGGCGCATACGCGGTCGGCGGCTTCGAGTTGCTGACTTCGATCGTGCTGCTGCTGCCGGCGTTGCTGTGGATCATCGCCCGCCTCGGTCCCGGCAGCACCCGCGGCTTGCGCGCGCGCTATCACCGCGTCGGCGGACTGATGGCGTCGGCGGTGATGGGCGGCGCGGTGTTCTTCCACTTGTTCACGCCGCTCGGCATCGAAGTGCTGCATCAAGGCGAGAGCGACGGCGGCTCGCTGTTTTACTCCGCGGTGTCGATTCTGGTGCTCGGTCTGGTATTGTTCGCGATCAACGCGCGCGCGCAACGCCGCGCATAACGATACGATAGAAGCGGCGCGGCGGCGTCCGTCCGACCCGCCCGATTTCCACCGCCCGCGCGCCGCGCGGGTTGCGGGTTGTAAGTTGCAAGTTGTAAGTTGTAAGTGGCAGGTGCCGGAGCGATGAGAACAACCTATCTGATGGTGGCCGCCTATATCCTCTATTGCCTGCGCGCCGGCGCCAAGCCGTGCAAATACTTCCAACTGAACGCGCCGTATTTCGACCGCGAGGTCGGCATCTTCTCCAAGCATCGCCTCGACTCGCTAATCCCGCAACGCTGGCGGCTGGCGCAACGCCTATACGACATCGACAGCGACGACGACGCGCGGATGCCGGCGCGCTATCCGGTGTTCGTCAAGCCCGAATGGAGCCAGAACGCCGCCGGCGTGCACCGCGCCGACGACGCCGCGCAACTGCGCCGCATCCGCGCCGAGTTGCCGCGCGCGCGCGTCGCGTACTTGATCCAAGAGGGCGCGCGCGAGGCGAACGAGTACGAGATTTTCTCGATTCGCCACCACCGCGACCCGGCGCGCTATGCGATACTCACGGTCACGCACGCGCGCAACGACCGCGAGCGCGACCCGATCAACAGCGTCCACAACCGCGACACCCGCTACCTAGAGATCACCGATTCGTTCACCGCCGCGCAGCGCGACCGACTGTTCCAACTGGTGCGTCGCATCGGCGACTTCGGCATCTCGCGACTAAGCGTGCGCGCCGATTCGCCGCAACATCTGCTGCGCGGCGCGTTCCATGTGATCGAGATCAACCTGTTCCTGCCGATGCCGATCAACCTGCTCGACCCGCGCTTATCAAGCGCCGCCGTGCGCCGCCGCGTGTTCGCGTACATGCGCGCGCTGGCGCGCCTCACTCGTTGCCGCGACCGCGCCGTCGCCGAGGCGCCGGTGTTCATCAAGTCGATGCTGTACCACCGCCGCGGACGACTCGCCAACTGGTTGAGGAATCGTTTGTGAGGAAAATAAAAGCGTGGTTGTATCGTCGCATCAGCGAGCGCTACATGCACGGCTGCACCAACTACAACACGCTCGCGGTGCGTCGCGGCTGCCGCTCCAAGGCGCAGTCGCGCCGCGTGTTCGCGCGCAACGGCGTGCCGCACGCGCGCGGCATGGTGTTCGTCTTCCCGTGGCAGGCCGAGCGCTTCGTGCGCGAGCACGGCTTCCCGGTGGTGATCAAGCCGAACGTCAGCGGCTATTCGCGCGGCAGTTACTTCCCGATCAACGACCACGCCGAACTATGGCGCGCGATCTTCCGCGCCAAGGCGTGGTGGCCGACCACGGTGATCGAGCAGTACCTCGCCGGCGCCAACTACCGCGTGCTGTGCACCGGCGAGAAGTTGATCTCGGTGATCCGCCGCTACCCGCCGTTCATCGACGGCAACGGCGTCGACTCGATCGACGCGCTGATCGACGAGGAGAACCGCGTGCGCGCGCGGATGGAGCTGCATCCGACCATCTTCCCGATCGCCAAGAGCGCGCAGGTGATCGCGCATTTGCGCAAGCGCGGACTGACCCTCGACTCGGTGCCGCCGCGCGGCGAGCGGGTCGAGTTGTTCCACCGC
>JBPCXC010000266.1:0-2932 GCA_051008875.1 bacterium | reverse complement strand
CCATCCGGCCGAGCACCCGGCGCTGCATCCCGGGCGCGGCGCGCGCATCCGCGTCGGCGACGACGACATCGGCCATCTCGGCCAACTCCATCCCGGCCATGCTCGGCGCTTGGGCGTCGGCGCGGCGGTGTATCTGCTCGAACTCGACTTGGCGGCGCTGGCGCAGGCGGAGTTGCCGCGATTCGCCGCGATTTCGCGCTATCCGGCGGTGCGCCGCGACCTCGCGGTGGCGGTGGACGCCGCGGTCGAGGCGCGCGCGGTGCTGGCGGCGGCGCGCGCCGCCGCCGGCGAATGGCTGACCGAATTGGCGCTGTTCGATATCTACCAGGGCGCGCAACTTGCGCCTGATCAAAAAGGATTCGCCTTCGGCTTGACCTTCCAGTCGCAATCAAGCAATCTTGCCTCCAGCGAAGTGGACGCCTGCATCGAGCGCATCATCTCCGCGCTGCAGCGCGACTTCGCCGCCGAGTTGCGAACGCGTTGAGTTTAATATGTTAAGTCGAACGCGTTGTCGCGAAGTTGAGTTATCCGTTATAGTGCAAGCCCGAATCAAATTACGTCGCATCGTCGAAGCAAACCGATGACCGTCACCAAAGCAGAACTGAGCGCCGTGCTGTTCGCCCAACTCGGGTTGAACAAGCGCGAGGCGAAGGACTTCGTCGAGTTGTTCTTCGCGCGCATGTGCCGCGCGTTGGAGCACGGCGGCGCGGTCAAGTTGTCCGGCTTCGGCAGTTTCACATTGCGCGACAAGACCCCGCGGCCGGGACGCAATCCGCGCACCGGCGAGGCGGTGGCGATCTCGGCGCGGCGCGTGGTGACCTTCCGCCCGAGCCAGAAACTGAAGTCCCGGGTGGCCGCGAACTCGCCCGAACTGACCCGCAGACTCGGCCGCAAACGCCCATGAGCACAGCCGATCCGGGCGCCCTCGAGTTGCCGCCGATCCCTTCCAAGCGCTATCTGCCGATCGGCGAGGTCAGCCGGCTGTGCCTGGTCAAGCCGCATGTGCTGCGCTATTGGGAGCAGGAGTTCCCGCAGTTGAACCCGGTCAAGCGGCGCGGCAACCGGCGTTATTACCAACGCCACGAAGTCAAGTTGATTCGCCGCATCCGGATGCTGCTGTATGTCGAAGGCTTCACCATCAGCGGCGCGCGCGCGCGTCTGCAGCAGTCGGCTAACGCGAGCGACAGCGGTGGCAACGGCGACGGCGGTCAAGCCGGATTGGTCGGGCGATTGATCGACGAGTTGAATGAAGTGCGGGACATCCTGCGCTGATCGTTCGCCGACTGCCGAAGCGCGCGGTCGGCTTGTCGGCGTTATTCTCGGTGTTCGTATCGGTGCTTTTGTCGATGCGTGTGTCGACGCTTTTGCCGAAGTTCGTATCAAAGTTTTTCTCGAAGTTTTTCTCGGGGTGTGGCGCAGTCTGGTAGCGCACCGCAATGGGGTTGCGGTGGTCGGAGGTTCGAATCCTCTCACCCCGACCATTTCCCCGCGCGCGCGCGTCGCGCGCTGACTCGCCCGCCGCCGAGCGATGCGTAGCATAACCCGTTTCCCGCCGAGTCCGAGCGGGTATCTGCATGTCGGCGGCGCGCGCACCGCGCTGTTCAACTGGTTGCAGGCGAAGAAGACCGGCGGCGAGATGGTGCTGCGCATCGAGGACACCGACCGCCAGCGCTCGACCCCCGAAGCGATCGAGGCGATTCTCGAGTCGCTGCGCTGGCTCGGCCTCGACTGGTCGCGCGGGCCATTCCATCAAAGCGAGCGATTCGATCGCTATGGCGAAGTCATCCAACGACTCTTGGATGAAGGCCATGCCTATCGCTGCTACTGCGACCCAACGCGACTGGACTCGGTGCGCGCCGAGCAACGCGCCGCTGGACAAACGCCACGCTATGACCGCCACTGCCGCGACCGCAACACGGACGACGACGCGAACGACAACGCGCGCGCGGTGGTGCGTTTTAAGAATCCGCTCGACGGCACGGTCGCGTTCGACGACGTCGTGCGCGGCCGCGTCTCGTTCGACAACGCGCAACTCGACGACTTGATCATCGCGCGCTCGGACGGCGCGCCGACCTACAACCTGTGCGTGGTGGTGGACGACATCGACATGGGCATCACCCACGTCATCCGCGGCGACGATCACACCAACAACACGCCGCGGCAGATCAACATCCTGCGCGCGCTCGGCGCGTCGCCGCCGGTGTTCGCGCATGTGCCGCTGATCCGCGGCGCCGACGGCCAGCGCCTGTCCAAGCGCCACGGCGCGGTCGGCGTGCTGGCGTATCGCGACTTAGGCATTTTGCCGGAGGCGTTGCTGAACTATCTGGTGCGGCTCGGCTGGGCGCACGGCGACCGCGAGGTGCTGTCGGTGGACGAGATGATCGAGTTGTTCGATCTCGCCGACATCAATCCGTCCGCGGCGCAGTTCGATCTCGACAAACTGCTGTGGATCAACCAGCGTCATATTCAAGCGGCAAAGGCGTCGCGCTTAGGCGATGAACTCGGCGCGCGACTCGCGCGACGCGGACTTGCGCTCGACCACGGACCGGCGCTCGCCGACGCGGTCGAGGCGTTGCGCGAGCGCGCGCGGACGATGGAGGAGATGGCGGACAAGGCGGCGTATTGGTACGGCGAGTTCGACCACTACGCGCCGGCGGCGGCGAACAAGCACCTGCGCCCGGCCGCCGCCGAGTTGCTCGCGCCGCTGGCGGAGGCGTTCGCCGCGATCGAGCGCTGGGACGAGGAGGCGATCGCAGATGCGATCGAGCGCGTGCGCGCGGCGCGGTCGGTCAAACTCGGTCAGATCGCGCAGCCGCTGCGGGTCGCGGTGTCGGGCGCGGCGGCGACGCCGCCGATCGAGATCACGCTCAAACTGGTCGGCCAAGCGCGCACTGTGGCGCGGATCGCGCGCGCGCTGGAGTGGATCGAAGCG
>JBPCXC010000265.1:0-3895 GCA_051008875.1 bacterium | reverse complement strand
CGCGCCACTACTTGGAGAACCAACGCGACCTGATCGCGCAAGGCCCCGACGCCGACGCCTTCATCGCGCAACTCAACCGCCGCGCCGGCGAATACGCCGCCACCCGCTTCGCCGACGACCAGCCCGGCGCATCAACCTACCGCCTGCTCGGCGCGCGCGTGCAGGAATGCATGGGCGACGGGCAAACCAACAAATGGACGCAAGACCAAGTAACCGAAATAGACGGCCCCGAAGCATTCGCCATCTTCAACAAAGCACTGACGGCGTTGAATCGTTCGGCGCGCCAAAGCGAGCGCACCGACTGATCGCGCAGTCGCCACGACTTCAAGTCCGCGGCTTAAATCAGCCCTTCCAGTTGTCCGCGTTGTCGGTGTTTTTATTGCGGCCGTCTTCGTATCCGGCGGCATAGCATTCGGTGATGCGTTGCTCTTCGATCTTCGGCGTGCCGAGGAAGCCGCTCGCCCAGCCGAGGATGTAGTCGCGCGCGACGCCCTGGGTTTCGAGGTCGCGGATGGTTTGGTGGTATTGCTCGTTCATCGGTCAAGGAGGAGGTCGGCGCGGCGCTGAAGTCACGACTCGAGGCAATGCATCTCCAGCGCTTCGGTGATGCGCCAAGTGCAGCGCGTGCGCGGCAGGAAGGTTACCAAATCCCCGTCGCCGATGGCAACGTCGGGGCCGTGCTGCGGAGTGATTCGCGCGCGCCCGCGCACCACCAGCATGGTCGCGGTGCGCGCATAGTCGCGCATCTGCACCGCCACCGGCTCGGTGCGAAGCGGCCACTGCTCGGCGCCGAGCACTTCGAGTTTCATCGGCGACGGATCGCGCTCGACCAAGATGCCGCCGTGGTCGTCGCGGTCGCCGTCGTTGCGGTCGTCGTCGCTACGTTCGCGTTCGCCGTCGTCGTCGTTGCGTTCATCGCCGTCGCCGTTGCAGTTGTCGTTCATCGTTCTCTATCCAACATCATCGTCCAACATCATCGCGTCGCCGTCATCGTCATTCATCGCGCACTACTCCAACACCATCGCCGCGCCGTCGCCGCGGGGGTCGGAGGCGGCGGTTACTTCACCGTTGGCGGTGTCGAGGATGACCGCGTGCATGTTGCCCCAGGTGCGTTCCTTCGGGTCGAGGCGATGGCCGCGTTGGCGCAGCGCGGCGATGGTTTGCGCCGACAGCGCGTCGGGTTCGTATTGGATCGCGTCGGGCAGGTATTGATGGTGGAATCGCGGGCGGCTGACGATCGCGTCGGCGTCGGCGCCGCGGTGGAACGCGAGCGCGCCGAGCAGCACCATCGAGATGATGCGGCTGCCGCCGGGCGTGCCGAGCGCGCCGATGCGGCCGTCGTGCTCGAGGAAGGTCGGGCTCATGCTCGACAGCATTCGCTTGCCGCCTTCGATCGCGTTCGCCTCGGCGCCGACTAGGCCATACACGTTCGGCGCGCCGGGCTTGGCGGAGAAATCGTCCATCTCGTCGTTCAGCAGCACGCCGGTGCCCGGCGGCATCAACCCTGAGCCGAACGGATAGTTGATCGACAAGGTCGCGGCGACGCGGTTGCCGGCGGCGTCGATCACCGAGAAGTGCGTGGTGTCGGCGCCTTCGCCGCGGACCAGGTCGCCGTCGTTGGTCGGCGCGAGCGACTCGCTCGGCGTGGCGCGATCCAGTCGAATCGACTGGCGCTGACCGGCGGCGTACTGCGGATGCAGAAGTCGCGCGCTCGGCACTTCGACGAAGTCGGCGTCGCCCAGATACTGCGCGCGGTCGCGGTAGGCGCGACGCATCGCTTCGACCGCCAAGTGGGTGAAGTCGGCCGCGACCATCTCGTCCAACGCATAGCCCGACAAGATGTTTAACGCCTGCGCCATGACCACGCCGCCCGACGACGGCAACGCCGCCGAGGTGATCTTCATGCCGCGATAGTTCGCCACCACCGGCGCGCGCGCCTTGACCCGATACGCGCGCAAGTCGTCCAACGTCCAGATGCCGCCGGCGGCGCGCACGCCGTCCACCAGTTTGCGCGCGACTTCGCCGTGATAAAAGCCGTCGTGCCCGCGCTGCGCCAGCGCGCGCAAGGTCGCTGCCAAATCGTGTTGAACGATGATCGCGCCCAACTCCGGCACTTCGCCGTCGGCGAGGAACACCGACGACGCCGACGGCGACGCCGCCAACGCATCGCGACGGAACTTCGCCAAGCGACGATAGCGCGCGCCGACCGCGAAGCCGCGCTGCGCCAACTCGATCGCCGGACGCAGCGACGCCGACAACGGCAACGCGCCGTGATGCTCGGCGAGCCACGCCAACGCCGCCGGTTCGCCGGGGATGCCGGCGGCGAGCGCGCCGTCCACCGACAGCCGCGGCACGACCTCGCCGTCGGCGCCGAGATACATGTCGCGGCTCGCCGCCAACGGCGCGCGCTCGCGCCCGTCGAGCATCCAGTCCTCGCCGCTGCGCGCGTCGTGCAGCAACCAAAACCCGCCGCCGCCAAGCCCGGAACTAGCCGGCTCGACCACCGCCAACGCCGCGCTGACCGCAACCGCGGCATCGAACGCATTGCCGCCGGAGCGCAGAATCTCGATGCCCGCGGCGGTCGCCAACGGGTCGGCGGAAGCGACGCCGGCGGCGGCGCGGGCTTCGAACGACCACGCCAGCAACGCACAAAGCGCGAGGGCGCGGATTGTGTCGAGTCGTCCGCGTTGGAGCGTGGTGTGGCGTGGGCGTGAAACGGCGACGGTCGAATCAACGACACGGCGCGAGCGTGAAACGGCGACGATTAAATCCATCATGCGACGCGAACGCGAAACGGCGGCGGGCGAATCAATCATGCGACGTGAACGCGCAACAGCGGCGGTTGAATCAACGACACGGCGCGAGCGTGAAACGGCGACGGTTGAATCAATGACACGGTGCGAACGCGAAACGGCGACGGTCGAATCAACGACACGCCGCGAACGCGCAACAACGCCGAGCAAGTCAATCCAGCGGTGGGACATTGAGGAAGGTGGTGCGGTAGAACTTCAACTCGGCGATTGATTCGCGGATGTCGTCGAGCGCGCGGTGGGCGTTGTTCTTTTTGAACGCGCCCGGCAAGTCCGGTCGCCAGCGCAGCGCCAACTCCTTGAGCGTGCTGACATCGAGGTTGCGGTAGTGCAGATAGGACTCGAGTTTGGGCATGTACAGCGCGAGAAAGCGGCGGTCTTGGCAGATCGAGTTGCCGCACAGCGGCGAGTGGTTGCCGGGCACATGCTTGGCGATGAACGCCAGCGTCGCGCGCTCGGCCGCGGCTTCGTCGATGTCCGATTCCTTGACGCGGTTGACCAGCCCGCTTTCGGTGTGCGTGCGCGTGTTCCACTCGTCCATCTCCGCCAGCCGCGTCAGCGACTGATGGATCGCCATCACCGGACCTTCCTCGATCACATTCAGATGCGGGTCGGTCACCACGGTGGCGATCTCGATGATGCGATCCTGTTGCGGCGACAAGCCAGTCATTTCAAGATCGATCCAAACGAGGTTTCGTTTATGCGCCATGGGTTAAGTTGGGGTTGCGTTTATGCGCGATGAGTCGAGTTGTTGTTGATGCAGTCGTCGGGCGAGTTGCCGTTCGCGTGAGCGGCGACGAGGTTGCGATGAATCGATTCGAGGTTGCATTTATGCGGAATGAGTCGGCTTGTCGTTGATGCAGTCGTCGTTCGCGTCGTCGTTCGCGTAATCAAGAGTCGGCGCGGTTGCGTCGAGCCATTGATG
Organism: bacterium; assembly: GCA_051008875.1. GTDB lineage: Bacteria > Pseudomonadota > Gammaproteobacteria > Arenicellales > Poriferihabitantaceae > JAHRAW01. The sequence continues at coordinate 160 of JBPCXC010000265.1, read as the reverse complement.
GATCGCCGCCAGCAGCGCGACGGCAGCAGTCTCGATGCGCAGCACTTGCGTCCCGAGCGCGATGCGCGCCGCGCCGTGCTGCGCCAGCAACTCGGCTTCGGCGCGATCGAAGCCGCCTTCGGGCCCGACCAGCGCGACGATGCGCGCCGCGACGCCATGC
>JBPCXC010000264.1:0-1793 GCA_051008875.1 bacterium | reverse complement strand
GTTTGGTTGTGGCGGGCGTTGGCGGCTATTTCGGTTGGCAGCGTTTCGAGCCGCGCGCCGCGCCCGCCGACGCCACGCTGGCGCAGATCGAATTGCCCGACATCGACAAAAATCTGCGCCGCGGTAGCGAATGGCTCGGGCAGGTCGTGCTGGTGAATCACTGGGCGACCTGGTGCCCGCCGTGCCGCGAGGAGATTCCGCTGCTGATCGAAACCCAGCGACGCCTCGGCGAATACGGCCTGCAAGTGGTCGGCGTCGCCCACGACGTGCTCGACGAAGCGCGCGCCTTCAGCGACCGCATCGGCCTCAACTACCCGTCGCTGGTCGCGACCGACGGCGGCGCGCTGATGCGCTTGCAAGGCAACGACCGCTCCGGCGCGCTGCCGTTCACCGTGCTGTTCGACCGCGAAGGCAAACTGGTCGGCCGCAAACTCGGCAAACTATCGGAAGCGGAGTTGCACCGGATGGTGCTGTCGGTGCTGTGACTTCGCGTCGAGGCGCGTTGCGCGCGCGCATATTAGAAAATCGAAAACATCTATTCGTCATTCCCGCAAAAATCCCCCCTCTCGTCATTCCCGCAGTCTTTAAGCGGGAATCTCTTTTCACCTTTCAACATACCTCGCGCTCACCCTTCGCCGTGATCAAAAGAAAGCAAGCCGTTGGCTTGCCTCACTTGCTGGCGCAAGTGTGGATTCCCGCTTAAAGACTGCGGGAATGACGGCAAAGAAAAAGAACAGAAAAAATCGCCGCCGTCATCCCAATCCTGCGCGATCATTCCTGCGCGATCATTCCTTCGCGTTGATCTCAACCGCCGGCGTGTTGCCTTCGACCCATCTCTCGCGGTCGCGCAGCGTCTCTTTTTTCCAGAAGGTCGCGGTGCTTTTCAGCGTCTCCATCACCTCGCGGCAGGCGGCGAAGGCGGCGGCGCGATGCGCCGACCACGCCGCGACCAGCACGATCGGATCGCTCGGTCGCAGCGCGCCGACGCGATGCAGCAGCAGCAGGTCGAGCAGTCCGTGGCGCGCCATCGCCTCGCGCGCCAGGCGGTCGAGTTGGCGCTCGGTCATGCCGGCGTAATGCTCGAGCGACATCCGCCGCACCGCCTCGCCATCGTTGAAGTCGCGCATGCTGCCGACGAACACCGCGCAGGCGCCGAAGCCGCCGGCTTCGATCCGCGCGTCTTCATGCGCGCCGACCTCGCGCCACGGCGCGAACGGCTGCGGACGAATCTCGACTCGCATGATCAGCCGCCGGTGACCGGCGGGAAGAACGCGATCTCGTCGCCGTCGGCTACGCTTGAGTCGAACTCGGCGTATTCGAAGTTGCGCGCGCACAGCAGGTTCGGCGGCGGCGGCGCGGCGCTCAACGCGCGCCAGCCGTCGCCGACGGTCATGTCGCTGCGGTGCTCGACCTCGATGCTGTCGATGCCGAGTTGCTGCCGCAGACTGGCGAAGCATTTGATGCGGACGCTCATGGCTATGTCGTGCGCGTGGAATGCGCGCGTGGAATGCGCGATACTATAGCAAATCCGCCGACGACTTGAACTTGCCGATGGCTTGAACTGGCGACGGCTTGAACTTGCGAATGAAACCGCGTGCAACGAACCCGCGCGAACCTGTGAATGAACTTGTGAACGACCGCACGCGAACCCGCGCCGAGCCGCGAATGAAACCGCGAAACAACTTGCGCAAGCCCGCGCCGACCCGCATCCGCGCGCGGACGATTCCGCCGAGCCGATGATGACTGACGAACGACGCGAACTGATCGCGGTCGGCATCGCCGTGCTGACCGTT
>JBPCXC010000263.1:0-3371 GCA_051008875.1 bacterium | reverse complement strand
CCGGTGCCCTGCGCGCTGGCGCCGAGGCGAACCTGCGCCGGCACGCCGAGCGCGCGCGCTTGCTCCGCCAGCGCTTGATTCGACACCAACTTCGCGCGCATCCGACTGAGCGCGCCTTCGTCGGCGTCGGGGAATCGCGCGAACAACGCCTCGGCGACGACCAAGCCGAGCACGCTGTCGCCGAGATGCTCGAGACGCTCGTTGCTGTCGGCGCCGCAGTCGCCGAGGCTGCGATGAGTCAGCGCAAGACGCAGCAGCGACCGGTCGCGAAAACGATGGCCGATGCGCGCGGCGAACGACGACGCGTCGGCGGATTCGACGGCAGGCGCGGCGGCGGATTCGACGGCAGGCGCGGCGGCGGACTCGACGGCGGATTCGGCGCAAGCAAAAGCATCGCGCGGCGGCGAAGGGCGATGCGAAAACGACTTCACGCTCACTCGATGCCGTCGCCGATACGGCTCCATCTCACGCCGGCGCCGGGCGCGCTCTTCCAACTGAACCAGATGAAGAACGCCTTGCCGACCACGTTGCGCTCCGGCACGAAGCGCCAGTAGCGGCTGTCGTTGCTGTGGTCGCGGTTGTCGCCCATCACGAAGTAACGCCCCGCCGGCACGGTCACCTCCATGTCGAGTCCGGGCGCGTCGGGGTCGATCAAAATCGCGTGATCGGAGTCGCCGATGGTCTCGCGATAGCGCGCCACCGCGCGACCGCGCAAGCGCAGCGGGTCGAAGCGGAAGTGTCCCTGCTCGGCGCGCGGCGCGACCTCGCCGTTGATGAAAAGTTTCTTGCCGCGATAGGCGATGACGTCGCCGGGCAGACCGACCACGCGCTTGATGAAGTTCAGGTCGGGGTTCTTCGGATAGCGGAACACCATCACGTCGCCGCGCGCCGGGGAGCCCATCTCGAACACCTTGCGGTGGATCACCGGCAGGCGGATGCCGTAGGTGAACTTGTTGACCAGGATGAAGTCGCCGACGTACAAACTCGGCAGCATCGAGCCGGACGGGATGCGGAACGGCTCGACCACGAACGAGCGCAGCAGGAACACCGCCAGCACCACCGGGAACAGCGCGCGCGCGTATTCCACCAGCACCGGCTGGGCGCGGCGCGGCGCGGAGCCGTCCGGCACGACGCGCTCGGCACCGCGGGCGGCGACGCGGGCGCGCTCGAACAGCAGCCAATAGCCGAGCGACACCAAACCGGTGATCGCGACAAACACCAACAGCACCAATGAAAAGTCCACCGATCGACTCCGCTTAGAACCGGATTGAAGGAACGCGCCAGCGCGTTGTTGAAACGCGGCGCGTGAAGGAATGCATGAATAAGCGCATGAACAATCGTATAAAAAATCGCATCAAAAAAAAGTTATTCCCGATCCACGCGCAGCACCGACAGGAACGCCTCCTGCGGGATCGCCACCGCGCCGATCTGCTTCATTCGCTTTTTACCCGCTTTTTGCTTCTCCAGCAACTTGCGCTTGCGCGTGATGTCGCCGCCATAGCACTTGGCGGTGACGTTCTTGCGCAGCGCCTTGACCGTCTCGCGCGCGATCACCCGCCCGCCGATGGCGGCTTGGATGGTGACGTCGAACATCTGGCGCGGAATCAGTTTGCGCATCCGCGTCGCCAGTTCGCGCGCGCGGCGCTGGCTGTGCTCGCGATGCACCAGCACCGCCAGCGGCTCGACCTTGTCGCCGTTGATCAGCACATCCACCTTGACCATCGGCGCCGCGCGGCTGGCGATGAACTCGTAGTCGAGCGAGGCGTAGCCGTGGCTGACCGACTTCAGGCGGTCGAAGAAATCGAGCACGACTTCGGCGAGCGGCATCTCGAACTCGATCATCACCTGCCGACCGTGATACTTGATGTCGCGCTGCGTGCCGCGCCGCTCGACGCACAGCGTCAGCACCGCGCCGACCTGCGCTTGCGGCGCGAGAATCCGCGCCAGGATGCACGGCTCCTTGATCGCCTCGATCAGCCCGGCGTCCGGCAGCGCCGCCGGATTGTCGAGCCGCAGCGTCGCGCCGTCGCGGAGAACGACCTCATAGACCACGGTCGGCGCGGTCGCGATCAGTTCGAGATGATGCTCGCGCTCGAGCCGCTCGCGCACGATCTCCATGTGCAGCATGCCGAGGAATCCGCAGCGAAAGCCGAAGCCGAGCGCTTGCGACGACTCGGGTTCATACGCCAATGCGGCGTCGTTCAAGCCGAGTTTGCCGAGCGCCACGCGGAAGGCTTCGAAGTCGGCGCTGTTGACCGGATACAGACCGGCGAACACGGTCGGCTTGATCTCGCGGAAGCCCGCCAGCGCCTTAGCTGCCGGCGCGCGGCTGGCGGTCACGGTGTCGCCGACGCGCGCCGCCTTGACTTCCTTCAGCCCGGCGACCATGAAGCCGACCGCGCCGGCGCCGAGCGCGTCCACCGCCACCGCCTTCGGCGTGAACGTGCCGATGCGCTCGACTTGATAGTCGAAACCGGTGGACATCATTCGAATCCGACTACCGCTATGGCTACGCCCGGCGCGCAACACGCCGTCCACCACGCGGATCAGCGACACCACGCCGAGGTAGTTGTCGAACCACGAGTCCAGCACCAGCGCGCGCAATGGGCACGACGGATCGCCGCTCGGCGGCGGCAGGCGCGCGACGATGCGCTCCAGCACCGCGTCCACGCCCTCGCCGGTCTTGGCGCTGACGCACAGCGCGTCGGCGGCGTCGATGCCGATGACGTCCTCGATCTCGCGCATCACGCTGTCCGGTCGCGCCGCCGGCAAGTCAATCTTGTTCAGCACCGGAATCACGGTTAGACCTAAGTCAACCGCGGTGTAGCAGTTCGCCACGGTCTGCGCCTCGACGCCTTGCGTCGCGTCCACCACCAACAACGCGCCCTCGCACGCATTCAGCGAGCGCGACACTTCATACGAGAAGTCCACATGCCCCGGCGTGTCGATCAAGTTCAACTGGTAGTCGTCGCCGTCGCGCGCGGTGTAGTCCAAGGTCACGCTCTGCGCCTTGATGGTGATGCCGCGCTCGCGCTCCAACTCCATCGAGTCGAGCACCTGCGCCTTCATCTCGCGCGCCGCCAGTCCGCCGCAACGTTGGATGAAGCGGTCGGCGAGCGGCGATTGGCCGGGATCGATGTGCGCGATGGTGGCGAGGGTGTGGATTCTTGATTGATCTGCGACGAGCATGAGGTTCGCCGCCCGATATGTCGCCGCGCGCGCCGCAAACGGGTGATGGCGACGGCGGCGGCGGCTGCGGTTGGCAGGTGGCGGCGTCGCGGATTGTACTCCAGAGCCGTCCTTGCGCGTATCATCCTGACACGCGCCCTTCTGGCTTAGCTGCGGGGGGGGGGGGGGGGGGGGGGGGGGGG
>JBPCXC010000262.1:0-9079 GCA_051008875.1 bacterium | reverse complement strand
GGATTTGCTCGGTGTCGCGCAGGTCGGTGTCTGGTTCGTATTCGACCACGGCGGACTTGCCGCCGGCGGTCGCCTCGAAGCGACCATGCAGCGGGTTGGGCGCGATGCCTTTTTTATGGATCTTCTTGATGATCGGCGGGGCGTCATCCGCGCGTTCGCCGCTGTCGCGCAGTTTCTTAATTTCAGCCGCCTTGTACACGCGCTCGGGGTCGGCGCCCCTGATGCGCAGCGGACGTTCGACGGTCACTTTCCAGTAGCCGAACGCATCGTTGTCGAAAATTTTGCTCTGCTCGCTCTCCTCAAAATCGAGGAAGGTTTTGCAGATGCGCTCGATATCCGCTTCGCCCAACTCGCAGTTCTTCTTGCCAAGGTTTTTGCGCAGCGGCTGAAACCAACTCATCGCGTCAATCAACTGCACTTTGCCACGACGATGCTCGGGCTTGCGATTGCTGAGCACCCAGATGTAGGTGGCGATGCCGGTGTTGTAGAACATGTTGAGCGGCAACGCGACGATGGCTTCGAGCCAATCGCTCTCGATGATCCAACGGCGGATGTTGCTCTCGCCCTGTCCGGCGTCGCCGGTGAACAGCGACGAGCCGTTGTGCACTTCGGCGATGCGGCTGCCGTTTTTGGTGTCCTTCATCTTGCTGAGCTTGTTGGCGAGGAACAGCATCTGCCCATCGCTGGAGCGCGTTGCCAGCGAGAACTCCGGATCGCCGGCGTGTTCAATCATAAATCGCGGATCGCGCATGTTCGCCTTGCCGCCGATGCGCTCCAAGTCGCTCTTCCAACTTTTTCCGTAGGGCGGATTGGAGAGCATGAAGTCGAACTCTTTCGCGGGGAAGGCGTCGTTCGCAAGCGTGGAATGCTCTGGTCCGCCGATGATGTTGTCGGCGGCATCGCCGTCTCCTTTGAGCAGCAGGTCGGCTTTGCAGATGGCGTAGGTCTCGGCGTTGATCTCTTGGCCGTACAGGTGGGTGGAGACTTCCTTGCCGTGCTCTTTGGCGAGTTCCTGCAAGGTGTCCTCGGCCAGGGTCAGCATGCCGCCGGTGCCGCAAGCGCCGTCGTACAGCAGGTAGGTGCCGGACTGCATCTGGTCGGCGACCGGCAGGAAGATTAACTTCGCCATCAGTTTGACCGCGTCGCGCGGCGTCCAGTGCTCGCCGGCCTCTTCGTTGTTCTCCTCGTTGAACTTGCGAACCAGTTCCTCAAAGATGGTGCCCATGGCGTGGTTGTCCAGCGCGGGCTTGCGCACCGAGCCATCGCCGTTGTGCACTGGCCGCGGGCTGAGATTGATCTCGGGCGAGGTCAGTTTTTCGATCAAGGTGCCGAGGGCGTCGGCTTTGGAAAGGCGTGGAATCTGGTTGCGGAACTCGAAGTTGTCCAGAATGTCCTGCACATTCGGCGAAAACCCGTCCAGATACGCCTCGAAGTCGGCCTTGAGTTGCTGAGCGCTGGCGCGTGACCTGAGATCGCGCAAAGTGAATCGGGATGTGTTGTAGAACGCTTGTCCGGATGCATTGCGCAATGCCGGGTCTTGCTTGACGATCTTGTCCTTGTCCAATCTTGCCTTCGCTTCTAGCACCGATTCCTTGCTGTCCTCCAGCACTGCATCCAACCGCCGCAGCACGGTCATCGGCAAAATCACATCGCGATACTTGCCGCGAACATAAAGGTCGCGCAGAACATCATCGGCGATGCCCCAGATATAACCGGTAATCCAGTTCAGGTCGTTTTGCAGCATTTTTTGGCGATGGTTGGGGAGTGGAATCGGGCAACGCGGAGAAAATTATTCTAACCCATGCAGTTGCTCAAGTCCCCTCTATCAAAATATCAAGATACTTGCGGTAAGCGAAAACTCGGTTGCGGTGTCGGTTTGTAACTTCTCGGGCGATGTCCAACTGGACGAGCGCCTCCATCGCTTTCGATGCGGTGCGATGGGTTACCGCTGCTTTTTTGTGCGCTTGCGGCAGCGTCAGCAGCGGGCGCGTCATCAGCGCTTCATGGATGCGCAACGCCGAGCTGGCGCGGCGACCGGCTTGCTGGGAGATTTTTTCGCGGTCTTGTTGGAACAAACGATCGAGTTCCGTGGCGGTTTCAAATGCGTTGTCGGAGATCTCGCGCACGCCGCGCAGAAAGAACGCGAGCCACGCTTCCCAGTCGCCCGTTTGTCGCACGTGGTTGAGCAGTTGGTAATACGTTTCGCGGTGTTGCTTGAAATACAAACTGAGATACAGCAACGGCTCGCGCAGCACGCCGCTGGTGCACAGGAGCAGCGTGATGAGCATTCTGCCGACGCGTCCGTTGCCGTCCAAGAACGGATGAATGGTTTCGAATTGCACATGCGCGAGACCGGCGCGCAGCAGCGCGGGCATCGGTTCGGTTGGGTCGTGCAGGAACTTCTCGAGCGCGGCCATGCCATCTGGCACTTCGCGGTGCGGCGGCGGGATGAATCGAGCGTTGCCGGGAGCGGTGCCGCCGACCCAGTTCTGCGCGCGGCGGAATTCGCCGGGATTTTTATCGCTGCCGCGCCCGCTCGACAGCAGGACTTCGTGTATTTCGCGAATCAGTCGAGTGCAAAGCGGGAAGCCTCCGCGCAAGCGCGCCATGCCGTGCTCAAGCGCCGCAACGTAGTTCGAGACTTCGGCGACATCGTCCATCGGCACACCGGGCGCCACATCCAACTCGCTCAGCAGCAGGTCGGACAGCGACGACTGGGTGCCTTCAATCTGCGACGACAGCACCGCTTCCTTGCGCACATAGGAATAAAGGAAAATCGCCTCGTTCGGCAGCATCGAGGCAATGCCGTCAAGCCGTCCGAGCGCGGTCGCCGCGGCGACAAGACGCTGCTGCAACGCGCCATCCAAATTCACCGCCGGGCGCGGCGGCAGTGGATTCGGCACGAATGCGCGCACGCGCTCGCCGCCCGCGACGGTTGTCTTATAATGGCCGGTGGCGCCACGTTTCATCGGGAGGTTTTTGAGGGTCGTGAGTGAAATAGCGCGAGGGATTATAATACTTTCGTCGGTGAAAGTACTATAATGACAACGCGTATGGTCGAAAGTATCATAGCGCGGGGTGTTATGATACTTTATCCTTTAAGGTATCATAACGACAACGTATATTGGCAAAAGCGAAGGCACGCGGATGGCGCCAATCGGCGGGTTTCGAATCTCGGTCGGCGTGTCCGTTGACGGCTGAATCCGTGATTTCCCCGCCATCCTCACCACTGCGGATGCCCAGTCAATCTGTTGTACCCTAGAATCAACCCCGCCACCGCCACCACCCACCCATGCCCCCCCGCACGCTCGCCCAACGCTTCCTCGAGTTCCTCCCCCCCGACTCCGTCATCGCCCATCCCGACTCCCTCCGCGCGTACGAATGCGACGGTTTGAGTGCGTATCGGCAGGTGCCGTTGTTGGTGGTGTTGCCGCAGACGGTGGAGCAGGTGCGGCGCGCGGTGCGGTTGTGCGCCGAGTTGGGCGTGCCGGTGGTCAGTCGCGGTGCCGGCACCGGCTTGTCGGGCGGGGCGTTGCCGCATGCCGACGGGATTGTGTTGAGTTTGGCGAAGATGAACTCGGTGTTGGAGATTGACGCGCGCAATCGAATCGCGCGGGTGCAGCCGGGCGTTCGCAATCTCGCGATCTCGGAGGCGGTCGCGCCGCTCGGGTTGTTCTATGCGCCCGATCCGTCGTCGCAGATCGCATGCACCATCGGCGGCAATGTCGCCGAGAACGCCGGCGGCGTGCATTGCTTGAAGTATGGTTTGACCGTGCACAACGTGCTCGCGTTGAAGGTCGTGACCATGGACGGCGAACTGCTCACCATCGGCGGCGGCGGCGGCGCGCTCGACTCGCCCGGCTTCGATCTGCTCGCGCTGCTGATCGGCTCGGAGGGAATGCTCGCGGTGGTGGTCGAAGTCACGGTCAAGTTGCTGCCGATTCCCGAATGCGCCAGCGTGCTGCTCGGCGCGTTCGATGCGGTCGAGCGCGCCGCCGACGGCGTCGCCGCGATCATCGCCGCCGGCATCATTCCGGCGGGAGTCGAGATGATGGACAACCCGGCGATTCGCGCCGCCGAGGACTTCGCCGCCGCCGGCTATCCGCGCGACGCCGCGGCGATTCTGTTGTGCGAACTCGACGGCGCGCAAGCGGAGGTCGCCGAGCAAGTCGCGCGCACGCGCGACATACTCGAACGCCACGGCGCACGCGAAGTGCGCGTCGCGCGCGACGCCGCCGAGCGCGCGCGTTTTTGGTCGGGACGCAAAGGCGCGTTCCCGGCGATCGGCCGCATCTCGCCGGACTACTACTGCATTGATGGCACCATCCCGCGCAAGTCCATCGGCGCGGTGCTCGCCGGCATCAGCAGATTGTCCGGCGAATACAACTTGCGCGTCGCCAACGTATTCCACGCCGGCGACGGCAACCTGCATCCGCTGATTTTGTACGACGCGAGCAGCAAAGGCGAGTTACGCAAGACCGAACAACTCGGCGCGCGCATCCTGCAACTCTGCCTCGAAGCCGGCGGCACCATCACCGGCGAGCACGGCGTCGGCGTCGAGAAGATCGGCGAGATGTGCGTGCAGTTCGACGCGCGCGAGCGCGCCCAGTTCCACGCCGTGCGCGAGTCGTTCGACCCGTGTCGGCTGCTCAACCCGGGCAAGGCGATTCCGACGCTGGCGCGCTGCGCCGAGTACAACGCGATGCACGTTCATCGCGGCCAAGTTCCATTCCCCGAACTCGAGCGGCTGTAGCGATGGACGGCGACATCGAGCACGACTTGCGCGAGCAAGTGCGCGCGGCGCATGCCAACGCGCGCGCGTTGCGCATCGTTGGCGGCGCGAGCAAGTCGTTCTATGGACGCCACCATGCAGATGGGCATGGCGAGCCGTTGCGCGTCGGCGCGCATCGCGGCGTGGTCGCGTACGACCCGGCGGAGTTGGTGATCACCGCGCGCGCCGGCACGAGGTTGGTTGATCTCGAGTCGTTGCTCGACGAACAGCATCAGATGCTCGGCTTCGAGCCGCCGCGCTTCACCGCCGAGGCGACGCTCGGCGGCGCGGTGTCGGCCGGACTCGCAGGTCCCAGACGACCGTATGCGGGCGCGGTGCGCGACTTCATCTTGGGCGTGAAGATGCTGAACGGCGAAGGCGAGACGATGCGCTTCGGCGGGCAGGTGATGAAGAATGTCGCCGGCTTCGACATCGCGCGCTTGATCGCCGGCGCGATGGGCGCGCTCGGCGTTGTGCTCGAGGTTTCGCTGCGACTCGTGCCGCGACCGCAAACCGAAGCGACTGTTATGCGCGAAGTGAAACGCGCCGAAGCGATCGCGTGGTTCAATCATCTCGCCTCGCGACCGCTGCCGTTGTCGGCGGCGGCGTGGCATGACGGCGTCGCGCGCGTGCGTTTGTCGGCGAGCGAATCTGGCGTGCGCGTCGCATCCAAGTCGCTCGCCGGCGAAGTCGAGTCGTCGTCGCGCGCGGATTCATTCTGGCGCGACTTGCGCGATCATCGCGCGCCGTTCTTCCGCGCCGCGCGAATGTTGCGCGTGTCGTTGCCGCCGGCGGACGAGTGGGATTGCGCGCATGACTCGACCGCGCAATGCATTGACTGGGGCGGCGCGCAACGTTGGCTCGCCGACGACAAGCGCGATGACTTCGCCGACCTCGCAGCAACGCGCCAAGCCGTTGCCGCGCGCGGCGGGCATGTGATTCAGTTCCGCGGCGGCGACCGATGCGGCGAAGTGTTTCATCCGCCGCCGCCGGCGTTGCGCGCGTTGAATGCGCGACTCAAACGCGCGTTCGATCCCGGCGGCATCCTCAACCGCGGTCGCGTGCATCGGGATTGGTGATGCACGCCGAGATCCTTCCCGAACTCCAAGCCACCGCGCGCGGTGTTCGCGCGCAGGCGATTCTCGGCCAATGCGTGCATTGCGGTTTTTGCAACGCGACTTGCCCGACCTATCAACTGCTCGGCGACGAACTCGACGGTCCGCGCGGGCGCATCTATCAGATGAAGAGTTTGTTGGAAGGCGCGTTGGTTGCGAACGCCGACGGCGACAACATCGACTCGGGCGATGCGATGCGAAAACATCTTGACCGTTGTTTGTCGTGTCGCAACTGCGAAGTCACTTGCCCGTCCGGCGTGCGCTACGGCGCGTTGCTGGAGATCGGTCAAGCGGTGTTGGAGGAAAAATTCCCGCGTCCGTTCGCGGCGCGTTGGAGGCGTCGGTTGTTCGCGCGCGCGGTCTCCAGTCGCCGCGTGTTCGCAGCAACGCTGCGCATCGGGCGATGGAGTCGATCCATCCTGCCGCGCGCGCTCGCGCAGCGCGTGGCGGACGCGCCGACCACGCGGCTGGCGTGGCCGCCGGCGCGGCATTCGCGGCGGATGATCGCGCTCGCCGGCTGCGTTCAGCCGTCGCTCGCGCCCAACACCAACGCCGCCGCGGCGCAAGTGCTCGACCGCCTCGGCATCAGTTTGCGCGAGATTGACAATCACTGCTGCGGCGCGGTGCAGTTGCATGCCGGCGGCGATGCGCATTGCACCGTGCGCGGTCGCGCCGCGGCGCGCGCGTTGGTGGACCGTTGCGCCGCGCATTTGGATCGCGGCGCCGAAGCGATGGTGATGACCGCGAGCGGCTGCGGCTTGACGGTGAAGGAATATCCGGCGTTGTTCGCCGACCAAGACTCCGACTACCGCGACAAAGCGCGGCGCGTCAGCGAACATACATTCGACTTGGCCGAAGTCATCGCGCGCGAACTGCCGCGCGACTACGCATCGTCGGCGCAACCTCCAATCGTGCCGCGAAAAGTCGCATTCCACGCGCCGTGCACGTTGCAGCATGGCCAGCGCGTCAACGGCGCGGTCGAAGAAATCCTGACGCGCGTCGGGCATGAAGTGCGCGCGGTCGCCGACGCGCATCAATGCTGCGGCTCGGCCGGCGCGTATTCCATCTGGCAGCCGCGCATCGCATCGCAGTTGCGCGTCGCCAAGCAAGACGCGCTCGCCGCCGCCGGCGCGGAAGTGGTGTGCACCGCCAACGTCGGCTGCCAAGCGCATCTCTCGATCGGCGCGCGCGCGCCGGTCGCGCATTGGATCGAGTTGCTGCTGTAGCGCGAGTGATACAATCCGCCGCGTTGTCATAATCGAAACATTTTTATAACCGAACCAAATTCGATTCCATCCCCGATGACCGAGCCGTATTACCAACGCCACGTGTTCTTCTGCGCCAATCAACGCGACGGCGCGCGGCGTTGCTGCGCCGATCACGCCGCCGACGACTGCCGCGACTACGCCAAGAAGCGGATGAAGGCGATCGGTCGCCACGGTCGCTCGATGGTGCGCATCAACCGCAGCGGATGCCTCGACCGTTGCGACCAAGGACCGGTGTTGGTGGTTTATCCGGAAGCGGTTTGGTACACCTATGTCGATCACGAGGACATCGACGAGATCATCGACCAGCATCTGCTGCACGGACGCATCGTCGAGCGGCTGCGCATTTGATTCGCGCGCCCGACTCACGCCTTCATCGTTCACCGCCAACCACGACTTCGCCGAACCATGCCCAAGATCGCGCATCATTCCCTCGACACCCAAGTGATCCACGCCGGCGAGCCGCGCCCGCGCATCGAAGGCGCGATCACGCCGCCGATTTTCCAGACCTCCACCTACACCCTCGCCGGCGAGGAGGACTATCACGACCTCCGCTACCTGCGCCTGAGCAACTCGCCGAACCATCTCGCGCTGCACGCCAAACTCGCCGCGCTGGAATGCGCCGAGCGCGCGCTGGTGGCGGCGAGCGGCATGAGCGCGATCACCACCGCGCTGCTGTGCGCGCTGAAAAGCGGCGACCATCTGCTCGCGCAGAGCGGACTATACGGCGGCACGCACACCTTCATGACGCACGAACTGCCGGACTTCGGCATCGACATGGACTTCGTCGACTTGAACGACCGCGAGTCGTGGCGCGAAAAATTGCGCGACAACACCCGCGCGTTCTATGTCGAGAGCATGACCAACCCGCTGCTCGAAGTCGGCGACTTAGCCGCGGTGGTCGAGTTCGCCCGCGCCAACGAGTTGGTCGCGGTGATCGACAACACGCTGACCTCGCCGGTCAACTTCCGCCCGCTCGAGATCGGCTTCGACTTGGTCGTGCACAGCGCGACCAAGTACTTGAACGGACACTCCGACATCGTCGCCGGAGTCATCGCCGGCGACGCCGCGCATGTCGACGCCGCCAAGCGCAAACTCGATCACCTGGGCGGCACGCTCGACGCGCACGCCTGCTTCCTGCTGCATCGCGGCATCAAGACGCTGCCGCTGCGGGTCGCGCGCCAGAACGACACCGCGCTCGCGCTGGCGCGCTTCCTGCGCGATCACCCGGCGGTCGGCGCGGTGCATTACGCCGGACTGCCCGACCACCCGACCGCGGCGCGCGCGAAGTCGCTGTTCAGCGGCTTCGGCGGCGTGCTCAGTTTCGACCACAACGACGGCGCCGACGGCGCGCGCCAAATGATCCGCCGCCTCGAACTCGCCGCCGAAGCCGTCAGCCTCGGCGGCGTCGAAACGCTGATCGCCCGCCCAGCGCAAACCTCGCACGTCGGCTTAAGCCAAACCGAACGCGACCGCATCGGCATCGGCGACGGCTTAGTCCGCGTCGCCGTCGGAGTCGAGGGCGCCGATGATTTAATCGCCGACTTCGAACAAGCACTGTCGAAGTGAGCACGAAGTGAGCGCGCTCTGCGAGCGCGCTACGCTAACAGAAGGAACGCCCCCGCCGTCATTCCCGCACCCCCTCCCTAGGCCGTCTTCCCGTAGTCTGTTAAGCGGGAATGGCGGCGACGGTAAAATGCGCTATATTCCGACCCGCCCGACTGATCATCGGTTATCATTCAACCCGTCCAACCCCGACTGGAGACTTTTTCGCATGACCACCACGCCCTTGATTTCGCGCATTAAATACCCCCCCCCCCCCCCCGCTCAAAGTCACCACCCCGCGCGGTGCGGGGGGTGAGGTGGGGAGGTTCGCGCTCGCTCTCCGCACCACCGCACCCGCGCCGTTTTCCCCCCCCGTTGCGCCG
>JBPCXC010000261.1:0-1180 GCA_051008875.1 bacterium | reverse complement strand
GGGCGTGCGGCTGCCGATGATGGAGGCGGCGCGCGTGCATGCGGTCGACGGCGGCGCGCCGGTGCCGGCCGACGGCGCGACCGTCGGCGAGATCCTGCTGCGCGGCAACACCACGATGAAGGGCTACTACAAGAACCCCGAAGCGACCCGCGCGGCGTTCGACGGCGGCTGGTTCCACAGCGGCGACCTCGCGGTGGTGCACGCCGACGGCTACATCGAGATCAAAGACCGGCTGAAGGACATCATCATCTCCGGCGGCGAGAACATCTCGTCGATCGAAGTCGAGTCGGCGTTGTATAAACACCCCAAGATCGCCGCCGCCGCGGTGGTCGCCAAGCCCGATCCGAAATGGGGCGAGTCGCCCTGCGCGTTCGTCGAGTTGCAGCCGGATGAGAGCGCCGACGCCGACGAAATCATCGCGTTCTGCCGCCAACACTTAAGTGGATTCAAACGACCGAAGCAGGTGGTGTTCATGCAGTTGCCGAAGACCTCGACCGGCAAGATTCAAAAGTTCCGCCTGCGCGAACTGGTGCGCGAGGGCGCGGTATAGACCGCTTGGCGCGCGTGATTCGGCCGCCTTTCAACTTCCATATTAACCTTCACATATCAACGCTAATAATATGACTTCAAACGACAAAATCGAAATCAACCGCGTCGCCGTGCTCGGCGCTGGAACGATGGGCGCAGGCATCGCCGCGGCCTGCGCGAACGCCGGCTGCGAGGTGCTGCTGCTGGACATCGAGCAGTCCGCCGGCGACGCCGCCAAGGCGCGACTCGCCGGTGGACGCGCGCCGGTGATGACCGACGACGCCGCGCTCGCGCGCATCAAAACCGGCTCGTTCGACGCCGACTTCGATCGACTCGCGCAATGCGACTGGATCTGCGAAGCGATCGTCGAGGATTTGGCGGTCAAGCGCGAGATGTTCGCCAAGGTCGAAGCCGCGCGCGGCGAGCGGTCGATCGTCACCACCAACACCTCCGGCATTCCGCTGCGCGACATCTGCGCCGACATGCCGGCGCGCCTGCGCCGCGACGTCGCGGTCACGCATTTCTTCAACCCGGTGCATGTGATGAAACTGGTCGAACTGGTGCCCGGCGAAGACACCGCGCGCGCCACCACCGAGGCGCTCGCCGCCTTCCTCGGCGACCGCCTCGGCAAAGGCGTGGTGCACGCCAAGGA